>JAHFUF010000246.1 GCA_023265235.1 Blastocatellia bacterium | reverse complement strand
CTGTTCCTTATGCTGTTGGCACTACTTCTTTATTAACACGTTTTGACACACAACTTTCACCTAATAGTACTTTATGGGTGCGCTATAATGGTGGGTTTACTTATAATGGTTCGTTTCAGAGCTTTGGGGGCTTAACAGAAGAAAGTTCTGGAGGTATACAAAAGCTTTCAGATAACACTATTGCGGCTAGTAACACTTATATTAATACAGGCTTAAATTTGGTTAATGAAGTAAGGGTATTATTTGGTCGTCGTAGTCAGGATATTTTACCAATCTCTAATGATGGGCCTCAAACACGCCTTGATTCTAGAGAAGGAAGTATTTTGTTTGGGCGAAATATTTTCTTGTCTCAAGAGCGTGAAGAAAATATTTACCAGCTTGTTAATAATGTAACGTTGCCTAGAGGGAAACACACAGTAAAATTTGGCATAGATTTATTTTATACAGACTTAAGAAAATTTTCTGTACCAACCTTAAAAGCAGGAGCAGCAGTTTTTACTACATTAGATGTAAATAATATTTTACTAGGAAGTTTTCCTTTTGATGGAGCTTTTTTAGTACCTTTTGAAGCTTTTTTACCACGTCTACGAACTCCAGAACAAAAATTTGCTTTAGCAACTTTAGCAGCAACATTACCAAAAATAGTTCCAGAATTTCCTGTTTTACCACTTCAAGAATTAGCAATTCCTTTGGCTTTTACTCAAAGCTTTGGAGATCCTAATGGGAGAAGTAACTATAAGTTTTTTAGTGCTTATCTTCAAGATGAGATAAAGCTACGACCTAACTTAATAGTAAAAGCTGGGATTAGATATGATCTTAATGCAGTAAAGTTTTCTCCAGATACTAAGCTAAGTTTTAGCCCTAGGCTAGCAATTGCTTATCAACCTTCGAGATTGCCAAAAGTTAATATTAAAGCAGCTTATGGGGTTTTTGTTGGCTCACCATTAGCAGGAGTAATACTTAATTCAGAAATTTCTAGTAGGCTTACAAACCTTACCTTACCATTTCCTTTTTCAATTATTGCTTATAACTTTTTGCCAGGACATCGTTTTCTAGAATCAAATGAAATACCTAAAGAAATTTCTAGTCAAGCTTTCTTTTTCCGTCAATTTTCTCAGACTTTTAATATTGACCGTAATTTGCGTAATAGCTACGCCCAACAAGCTACTTTAGCAGTAGATTATGCTTTAGATCGCTTTAGTAAAATTTCCTTAAGCTATAACTATGTTCGTGGTACAAAGCTTTTTGGGTCAAGAGACATTAACCCTATAGTTAATCCTATCTCAAAAATAACGCCTGGAAGTTTTATTGGAGATGTATTGCAAGGACGTGTTGATCCTAATAATGGGAGTGTTTTTGAACTAGAATCAGCTTTTGATAGCTACTATCATGCTTTTACTGCCCTGATAGATAGGCGTTTTAGTAGTCGCTTTGGTTTACTAGCACATTATACTTACTCAAAAGCAATTGATAATAGCGTAGACTTTTTTCCATTATTTCAAGAAATTGCCAACCCACTTCAACCAGGGCTAGAGCGTGGGCTATCTATTCAAGATGTCTCTAGTCGCCTAGTTGCTTCAGCAATATGGGACTTAACTTATAGTAAAAATGTGTTTCTACGTAATTACAGAGTTTCAACTATTGTTAGCTTAAACTCTGGCCGACCATATAATTTACTAGCAGGAATAGACTTAGATAGAAACGGAGATTTGTCTCCAGCTGATCGTCCTTTAGACTTAGGGCGCAATGTTGGTATTACCCCAGGGTTTGCTACTGTAGACCTAAGAGTAGTACGTAATTTTTCTGTTAAGGAAAATTATAAATTTCAAGCTTTTGTAGAGGCTTTCAATCTATTTAACCGTGTTAATATAGACCCTAATCAAATTAATCGTATTTTTTTACCTGATAGGTTTACCAGGGATTTTTCCTTGCCTACAAAAGAAAATGGTCGTTTTATTGTACCAAAAGAAAATTTTAGAGGAACTTTTTCTCCTAGACAATTTCAGCTTGGGTTACGAGTTTCATTCTAGTTAATTTGAGAGCTAAACCTTATCAATTTCCCCTTTTGCAACAAAACAGACAGGTTTTGATTCTATTTCTTTGATATATGTGGTTATAATATGCTTTCTCTCATTCTTGACATCAGCAAATACCCATCTAACAAACTTAAGTATATCCTAGCATTTTATCTTACTCACAGTTTTGTTAGAGCGAAAGTCTTCTTGAGAGTACCTTAAATTAAGAAAATAAATGAGATATAGTTTATGGCTAATAATGTTCACTTACAAATGTTAGTTTCTTCTGAATGGAATGATTGGCGTGCAGCCAATAAGATTGGTACTCCTGATTTTACTGGAGCTAACTTACGAAATATGGATCTTTCTAATAGAGATCTTTCTAATGCTGATCTTAGCCGAGCTAATATGGAAGGAAGTAATTTATCTGGCGCGATTTTTAAGCTAGCTACTTTCTCTGACACAATATTACGAGGGGCCAATTTAACTGGAGCTACTTTAGAGAGAGCAAACCTAACTGGTATTGATTTTCGCGATGCAATCCTAGACCGTGCCAATATGAAAGCCTGTATATTAAATAGAGCCACTTTAACTAAAATTTCTCTCAAAGAAGCGCAAATGGAAGGAGCTAGGTTTGAAGCAACTAATTTAGAATTGGCTAATTTTTCTAATGCGGTAATGAAAGACGCTTCTTTTAAGGGTACAGGCTTATCTGGTTCAGTTTTTGAGAACACCAACTTAGAAAATGTAGTCCTAGATAATATGGACTTAAACAAAGTAAACATGCGTAATGCTAATCTTAGCGGTGCTAGCTTAAAATACACCAAATTACGAGATGCTGACATGTTTTCTGCCAAGTTTTGTCGGGCAAAAATGATTGGGACAGACTTTGCTGGTGCAAACCTACAACGTACAGATTTTGAAGGTGCAGAATTAATTGAAGTAAAGTTTGATAATGTCACTTTACAAATGGCTAAGTTTAATAACGCACGGTTAGAAAAAGTTTCTTTTTCTTCTGCTAACATTAGAGACACTTGGTTTGAGAATGCCCGTTTTCAAAATGCTAACTTTCAAGGAATAGACCTAAGAGTCGCTAAATTTCCAGGTGCAGAGTTTGTTTCTTCTAACCTTAATGGTATAGATATACGTGGAATGGACTTACGTGGAATTAAGCTTAAAAACTGTAACTTAATTGCAGCTAAATTCTCTGATGCCAATTTAGAAAGTGCTATTTTAGACAATTCTGTGCTAACAGCCGCAGTAATGCGTCAAGCTAACCTTTCTAAAGCTACATTGATTGGAACCAGTTTAGAAAAGGCTGACCTAACAGGTATTAACCTAACAGCAGCCAATCTTAACAAAGCTAATTTTACTGGCGCAGACCTACGTTTTGCTAAATTAATGCGTGCTAATATGGCTGAAGCACAATTTGTTGATGCTAATCTTGCAGGTATTAATATGACAGATGCTATTGCTAGAAAAGCTAATTTTTGGAAAGCTCGCCCATCAAAAACTTCTAAAATTGTCTGTGATTTTTATTGGAAACCAATACTTTTAATTTTTCGACTTACAAGTAAAGAATAATTTTATTATTTTAGCAATTTAGTAATTTAGTAATTTTGTCCTACTATAGTAATCCTAGGAGCACCGCTTTTAGGGTTATTGTCTATTAGTAAGCGTGTTTCAAACACTGATTCCAAAACACTTTGAACCAAAACTTGTTTTGGTGTTCCTTGAGAAAAAACTCTACCTTTCTTTAATAAAAAAACCTTATCAGCAAATTCTGCAGCTAAGTTTAGTTCATGAGTAATAAGTAAAACTGTTAGGTTTTGTTGGTGAGTTAATTCTCTTAATAGCTTAAACGTGGCTACTTGGTGGGAAATATCTAGGTTTGCTGTAGGTTCATCTAAAAGCAGGAGTTTTGGTTCTTGAGCTAGAGCACGGGCTAAAAAAACTCTTTGGCGTTCTCCACCAGAAAGAGCATTTATTCGCCTTTCTACAAAGCTATCTGTAGATGTTAGCTGCATAATTTTATGAGCAAGTTGTAAATCCTTGTCTTGCTCAAAACCAAAACCTTGTCCATAAGCAAAACGTCCTTGTAGGACAAATTCAAAAGCACTTAAAGGAAACTCTATCTTTGTTTCTTGAGCAACATAGCCTATTTGTTGAGCTAATTCACGTCGAGAGATATTTTTTAATAACTGATTGGCTAAAAATACTTTTCCTTTGTTAGGAGTTAAAAGTGCTGCAAACATTTTCATCAAAGTAGACTTACCAGATCCATTAGGCCCAATTAACACACCTAAACTACCCTGTTCAATAGTTAATGAGACATCTTCAATAACTGGATTTTTATAACTAAACCATAAATTTTCAGCTTTTAACATAACCTATGAAAACGACCTAATCTAAATACTTTAAGTAAGCAACTGTTGCGCCCCAACTTCCTCCTGTTAAACCACCATCAGAAAAGCTTTCCACATACGGACTATTGCTTAATATTTTCCTAACTATTTCTCTTTGAACCCCTATGCCTTTGCCATGAATTATACGCACTATAGGAAAGCGTTTTTCATGGCATTGATAGAGATATTCCTCTACAACTACTTTTATTTCTTTTGGGGAAAAACTATGTAGGTCAATTGTATCTTCTATTGGTAGTTCTACAATCTCTTGCTCAAAAAAACCTTCTTCATCAAAGTTATCTTTGCTCATTAACCCTAATTTCTTTAATAATCTTTAATAATTAGTTGTTGGTTTTATTTGAGGGCGTTTCAACTCTTTAGTAGTGCGTTCTGTTACAGTTGGAGGTGGATAAGGGTAAGCAGGATCATGGTTTTGTCGTGCAATAGGAATAGGTTCTTGTCTAGCTGTTTGTGATGCCATATCTTGAAAAAGTGGTCTGCCTGGAGGGATTTGGGGGTTGAAGTTCTCTGATAATGTACTAGCAGGAAGTGCTATTGGCTCTGGTGAAAGTGGTTGTGACTGCGACTCTGATTGTAAAAATACAATTTTTGCGTTAGAAGCACCATACATAACCCGGCGATATATTAAAGTCATTATTCCAATTAACATAAACAAAGCTCCCAATGGAGCAATTCTTTCTATTATGCGACCTGCTTGCCAGCTAAATTGACCAACAAATTCTGCAATAATAGCTAGGGATATACTAAAAATCATTCCTGATCCCATAAGTATCAAAGCAAGTTTTTTTAAGCTGTGGCGTGCTTTTTCTATTTTTAATAACCATTGGCTAGAAACTTGTGGTTCATTTTGATGTGGTTGTATTGGTGTTGCATTAGTTATTGCTTGATGCACTGCTTGGAGATTAACTCCACAAATATTACAGAAGTTACTATCCCCTAAAATTTCCTTACCACATCCTGGACAAAACATATCTTTCTCCCTGAAGTTTTAATTAATATTTGCTTATGTATGGTAAATTTGGCAAACGAATAATTTTTGTCACAAGTTTACACGAAAGACAATATTTTTTCCTATTAAAATCTCTTTTAAGCTTATTTTACCTCTATTAAAGTGGACAATTTACCTAATTGTGTTGTGTTAATATTAACTTCAAGAAATCTCTTTATCACATCAATATTAGTAGTGGTATGTAAAGAAAGACCAAAGGTAGTAAATGCTCCTTCTCCAGCTAAGGCAAAAGGAATAAGTAGTTGATCAGCCAAATATTCTCCTACTGGGACATTGGCGGCCAAATAATGCCTAGCCTCTTTAACTGCTTCATCTGCAACAGCTTCAGCCCTAACACCACGTTCACCATAAGCACTAAATATTTCTGTTAGGTTTTCACACTCAAGCTCAATAAAAACTACATTACCAGGCCCACGAGAGTTAGTTATTATCTCTTTATGTAAACAGGACTTATCCCAAGACATTCTTTGTCCAATAAAGCTTAACTCTCTATCTGCAATCTCTGTAGGTAGAGAAGCAATTAAAGCTCTAGCCCGACGTGTAAGAATTTCACCTCTTGAAGTAAGCTCAAAGCCTTTAAGCTTTTTAGTTGGTTCAATATGTACCTTAATTTGCCCGCCACCAGCAGGGTAAAAACCTGGTCGCACTAGCTCTACAGTCACTTTTGCTCCCATACGGTTAATTTGTTTAAGAAAAGTTTTTTCTAAAAAGTCAAAAGGCGGAGCACTAGGATTGTGCGTTCCTCCTTCCAACACTAAGTTAGTAGCCCCATCAGCTATCAGTAAAGCAGGTAAAATAGTCTGTAAAACCAAAGTAGCACTACCTGCTGTTCCTACTGCAAATGAATAGTCCCCTGTTAAGACTTTTTTAGGAATAAAAGTTAGTTGTTGGGAATTAAGCGAGGCTCCAGACACCTCTGACTGTCCAATTTTAGTAGCAGCATTAATTGCTGTTAAATGTTGGCGTAATATTCCAGGACTTTTACGTCCAGCACGAATTTTTTCTATGCGAAAAGGCGTTCCTGTAACCAAGGACAACCCTAAAGAAGTACGTAAGATTTGTCCTCCACCTTCACCAAAAGAACCATCAATTAATAGCATAATTTTTTCCTCTCAAAATGCCCAACTACCATTAACAAAAATCCTTGTAAAATATAATTGTAAAATAAAAAATATAGCTATTATCAGACCTAAGACAAGTCGATTTTTAATCATTGATAAAGTAATAAAAATAGGAAATAGCGGTAAAGTGAACCTTGGTGCGCTAATTGTCCAAGTAAAAGATGAAAAAAATAAAATATAGCTTAAAGCATAAACAGAATAATCTTTTGGAAGTTTTTTATAAAAACCAATAACTACTATAATTAGAGCAAAAAATGTAAAAATCGCACTCCAACCAAGTGTCATCATAAAATAGTCATCATAAACACCTGTCAGTAAATTTCCTAGCAAAGTAGGAAGGCTGCTAAAAGCTTCTTTTAGCGGAAGAGGAGGAAATGAAGGAGTTTGAATAGACGCTGGGTTATTTTTATGTTCACTTACAACAAAAAATGGGCTACCAAAATAATAAATATTTATTAGTAATTCAATAACTAGCCCTAGTGGTGATAACGCAAGTAAAAACAAATATTTATAAGTTAATTTGTGCCGATTTTGCCAAATAATAAATAAATAAGCTGTAAGGATATTTATTCCTATATAACGAGTTAGTATTGCACAAGCCCCTAGCAGTCCCGCAATGGCATTAAGTTAAGGATTATCTGTAATAGAATCAAGTAATTATGGGTAGTAAAAATAATAATGTCTCCCCCCTCGAAATCAATATATTGTAGGTATAAAATTTATTACTACTATTA
>JAHFUF010000245.1 GCA_023265235.1 Blastocatellia bacterium | reverse complement strand
TACCACCTTTAGGCATAGCATCAATGGCATTAAAAATAAGGTTTACAAATACTTCTCTTAACTCAGAAGGGTCACCTCTAGAAATTACACCTTCTCCTAAAGAAGTGGTCACTTCAAAGTTGATTCCTCGTGCATGCGCGTCACTATTCCAGCGTGTAGCGGTAAAATCTAAGCAATCAGCAATTAGTTGATTAAGATCAATGGACTTAAACTCAACATTAGCAGGGTTTAAGCGTGCAAAATTTTGTATACGTCGTGCTGTTGACGCTCCATCTAAAGTAGCTGTTTCAATAATTTCTAACCCACGACGAATTTGTTCTGTTTCTGCCATCCGCTTCAAAAGCTGTGTTCTACCTAAGATTGTTGCTAGCACATTATTAAAATCGTGGGCTACACCAGAAGCCATTTGTCCTAGAGCATGTAATTTATCTGTATGAGCCGCAACTTCTGCTGCACGACGTTCTTTAGTTACATCTCTAGCAATTCCAAGCACCCCTGTAATTTGACCAGAAACAAACAATGGAGAATAAGTAACCATTGCTAAGCATAAACTACCATCACGACGACGAAATAATTGCTCACGGATTTGAGGCTCACCTTCAACCGCCGCTTGAAATACTGCACGAGCCGATTCAACTTGATCTTCTGGAAAAATAGTAAAAATACTTTTTTTATAGAGTTCAACAGGTGAATGGCCTAACATATTATGAACACGAGGGTTAGCCCAAGTAACATCACCATTTTTATCTAGAGTGTAAATCGCATCATAAGCATTTTCTATTAAACTAGCAAAAAATTGTCGTTGAGTATGAGCTTCCGCTTCAACTTGGCGAATATCAGTAACATCACGTAATATACAAATTGCTCCTAGGTTTTCACCTTCAGGGGTTTTGATTGGATCGGCGGTAATTACTAAATCTCGTGGAGGGTTACCATAAGGTTGTTCAAATTTTTTGCGTTGGCCACTAGAAATAACTTGTGTTAATAAATTTTGAGTATCACGAAAAATAGGGTGTAGATTAGCAGAGTCACTAGCAATTATTGACTCAGATGTTTTACCTAAAAAATTTATTGCAGATTGGTTAGCTCTACGTAAAAATTTATGGCGGTCTAGAATAAAAATGGCATCAGACATTGCATTAAAAGTTGTTATCCATTCCCTGTTAGCTAGTGCTACTTCAGCAAATAATTCTGCTTGACGAATGGCAATAGTAAGCTGATCCCCTATTGCTATTACTAAGCTAATATCATTATGAGTCCACTTTCTTTTGCTTTCATGTGTTAGGTAAAATACTCCCCAAATGCGATCATTAATAAAAATAGCATTTAATAAGCATGCAGCCGCTTTAGTACGAGATTTTAGCCATTGCAAGCTAGGGCTTAAAGCTGTGTCTTTTAGCTCTATATCAATATCTTCTATTGCTAGAGGTTGACGGCTCTCTATAGTTTTTTTTATTAATGGGTTTTCTGATGAAATTAATAAGTCATGGGCTTTTTCATTAGTAGCAGAGAATTGATGCTCTAGCATTAAAATTTTTTCGCTAGTTGCTCGATAAACGGCTAAATGAGAAACTTTTAATACTTGTCCTAATTCTAAAGCGGCGGTTTTAATAATTTCTGATAATTCTAAACTACTGCTAATAGCGCGGTTAATCGCGTTTATACTGGCTTCTCTTTTATTTTGTGCTTCTACTTCTAATAAACGGTATGCTGTTTCTAAAGAACACGCTACATTTCCTGCTAAGGTATTATCATTTAATAAATAAGCATCTATTGCACTAGATAAATGCAAATAATAAATAGGCCAATCGTCTTGAGGGGCTTCTTTTGCTAACAAAGAAAAAATTACTGTTCGTAGGGTTGATAGTGCTGGGCCAAGTCCAGAAATACAAACTTGGGCGTGATTATTAGTAGTGACTTCTAGGAATTTACGGCTAAATAGGTCGCTTTTAACTAAATGGGCTTGGTCTATGATTAAATCTAAAATTTCATTAACCAATTGGCTCAAATGCTCTTCTCCAGAAGGTTTGTTTACTAGAGAATATTCTGCACTAGTTAGCATTTGATCTTTTAATAATTTACGATTATAGGTTAATACTTCTGATAGGGTTTTTCCCATGTCTTTTGCCTAAATAGTTTGATACGCAAGCCACCTATCATAACATAATGATCTTTAATGGGGATAAAAAGATTAGTTTAATAATAGATTTATTAATAAGAATTAAACAAGAATCAAATGGAACTTTAACATAGAAATAAATATACTTGCTAAATCTCTAGGTATTATTTTTGGTAATGTTTTTTTCTTGAGCAATGAGCGTCATTGCTCATTAATAATTCTTGTGGTAAACTCTGACTACCAATCGTGAAATTTATAAAATATCAAAGTAAAAAAGTTAAGCGAACAAATTTATTGCTAAAATTGCTAAATTAGCTGGAAGTGTGCTGTTAATCTAAACTATCCTATATCGCTAGTTTTGCTACTTTAACAACAAGAAGGTTTAGGAGTTATCCTCTGAAAAAATGGAAAAGAAGGATACAAAGGCTTTTGGTGATCAGACAATAGAATTTCAGATGTCTGAGTGGACTAGTTTTGCAGGCTCAGAGGGGTTTTATTTTACTGTTATTGAAGGTGCAGATTTTGGTCGTGTTTTCTTATTAGAAAAGCCTGAAATGGTACTAGGACGTAATGACGAAGCTGATATTCAAGTAGATGATGAAAAGGTTTCTCGTAAACACCTAAAATTCTCTATGGTTAAAAACCATAAAGGAGAAGCACGAGCCAAAGTAATAGACCTTAGTAGTAAAAACGGTATTTTTGTTAATGGGGTTCGTGCTTATGATCAAGAACTAAGAGCAGGCGATAAGATTAAAGTAGGCGATACAATACTAAAGTTTGAAATTAAAGACCGCTTAGATGTTTCCTACCACAATAAACTCTATCAACAAGCAACACGCGATCCTTTGACTGGTTTATCAAATCGTAACCATTTTCGTAATGAACTCAGAAAGTTTATTTCTTTAGCTGTGCGCCATAGTCGTGCTTTGTCAATAGTAATGCTTGATATAGATTTCTTTAAAAAGATTAATGATAATTATGGACACGATGTAGGAGACAATGTGCTAAAAGGCGTAGCCGAAGTACTAATGGGACATGTGCGTAATCATGATGTTGCAGCACGCTTTGGCGGGGAAGAATTTGTTATGATGCTTCCTGAAACTAATGTAGGCGGAGCGGTAGTTGTCGCAGAACGTATTCGTACCGCGATAGAAACCATTGATTTTGAAAATTTAGGCTGTCATCATCAAGTTACCATAAGTATAGGTATAGCTGAGTATACTGGAGATACCACAAGCGAAGGGGAAGATATAATTAAACGTGCTGATGAAGCGCTTTATCGTGCTAAAACTTCTGGGCGTAATCGTGTTTGCGTTACCCAATAGCTGTAAAAATTTTAAGAATTCGCTTTAGTAATCAATTGTATTATTGAATCTATACTACCATTAAGCTCTTGAACCCCTTTATCTAAGACAACCCCAATACATTCAACTACTAGAGAGGTATTTTTTATATAAATCTTTTCTCTTTTAATCTCCCAATTTGGATAAACTAAAACACCACAAAGAGTATTTTTAGCCAAACAATAAGAAATTATTTGATAATAGTCACGGTTAAGCTCACTAGTAGCTAATTTATATTTTGTATCTATTACAGCTAAAGCCTTTTCTCCACTACTTAACACCAAATCAGGAATAATTCTAATTTGAGAGGTTTGATCTAAATAATCCTGTGTCTGATAACTAAGGGTTAATTTATTCGCAAAAAAATGTTGATAATTACTACAAGTTTTGGCTAAATAATCAGCCACATAACGCTCAAATAAGCGATTTAAGTCTATTAGAAAAGCTGGAAACAAATGTGAATTTCCTTCTAGTAATGGGCTGCACATCTCTAAAATCATTTGTGCTAAGGCTAAAGGGAAGCGATATTGTTCATTTAGCCGATTAAAACTTAGTTGGGAAAGGTTAATCTTGATAAGGTTAGGTAGACTAACACTAGTAAAATATTTTTCAAGCTTGTTTAATTGCCAAATTAGTTGACTTTCTAGCTCACAAATTGAGTAAACTTGATGTAGTGCTAGTTTAAGTATTTGATTTTCTATAGTGTTACTGGAAACCTCTGTATAGTTACAGTGATGTTGTAATGGATAACCAAAGTTTTCTTTAGCCTGCTTAACAAAATCAATGCCTCCTTTAATTGTAGTAGAGTTTTCTTTTATTTCCTGGAAATGTTTGTTAAGTCCTTTACTAGTAAGTTCTGTAACTAGTTCTAGAAATAGAAGTAATACAAAATCGCTCCACTCTTTAATACTGCCAAATTCAGTAGCACAGTTTTGAAAAGTTGCTAAACCATAAACCTTTGAAATCATATAGTTTAGATTTACAATCTTTGTTTTAGGCTCAATAATGATTTTAGTATGTGGTAACGCAATAACACCTGCGTATTGATATGACTGTAAGTTATATTTGCTTGTAGCCATATTAGTTGTAACATCCAATTTACCAACAAATAATGCCAAAAGTGTTTGAACATCTTCTTGGGTTAAATCAACATTTGTTAATTGGCTATGTTCTGAGAGTTGATAGCAATGTTTGATCAATTAATCCTCTAGATAGTTCTGCTAGTGAATATTTTGCTAATAAATCTAAACGGTTATAAAAATACTCTTCTATAGTAGGAAGAATAGTAAATTCCCAAATTAACTTTAATTCTATAAAATCAATATTGCGTGACATAAAATGACTATGCCCAATATGATATTCACGACTAATTCCATGGCTTGTAAGCTGTTGATTTAGTTTAAGTAATAAGTCTGCAATCCAAGCTTGTTCTGGAACATGTTCTACAAGAAATTTTCTTAGCACATTAGCATCAGGGTTTAATGGAATAAAATGAAATCTTCGACGCAAAGCGTGATCAACTAGGGCAATAGATCGATCAGCCGTGTTCATTGTCCCAATAATATAAAGGTTGGGTGCGATATTAAATGTTTTTTTTGAATAGGGTAGCTCAACAGTATTATTTCGGTATTCTAGTAAATAAAGTAGCTCTCCAAAAATCCTAGTTAGGTTTCCTCGATTTATTTCATCAATAATTAGTACAAACTTGCTATCCTTACCACTGTTACGGGCTTGCTGGCAAAATTGCTTAAATATTCCATCTAGGACATGATAAGAAATTGTTGATTGTCCGTTTTCCATTGGGACAGTTTCTGGGCGAATTCCTTCAATAAAATCTTCATAGGAATATGAAGGATGAAATTGAATTATTTTATATTCTCCTTTTCCATTGATAAAATATTGGGCAAAGTGTTCAGCAATAAAGGTTTTACCCGTTCCAGATGAACCATAGAATATTATTTGTTTTTTATGCACCAATAAATTGTGGATTTGTTTAATAAAACCTTCCTCTAAGTAAGTTTCCTGTTTTAAGTCTTCAATATCATAAGTGATTTCTATTTCATTATCTGTATGAAACTCAAGCACTTCATCAATTTCTAATGGGGTTGTTTGCTCTGAAATAACTTGTTGATAAAGCGGCAAAAGTGCTTCAAAGGTTTCTTCTATTGTAAGTAACAAATTAGCAGAAAATAAAACCTCACTATCACTAGGAAATGACCTTAATATTGCTAGGCATTTTCCTTTATTAAGTAAGTCTAAATCAGCTAAAGAGCTAATTACTAAAGGCTGGGACAGTTTTTCTTCTGTATAAACCTTTATTGGAAAACGTAGGTTTTGTATTAAAGTAAGAAAACGAGTTTTATTACTAGCAATGTATTCTCGTAGTTTAACTAATAAATTACTTGCGCGATGGCTACAGTAAAGCCCTATGTAAAAACCATTGGGCTGCAAGCCGAGGAATAATTGTAGGTCGGTTTGTTTTGTGTAAGATTTACGGTAAAACGCTGCCCAATAATTAGTGTTATAAACCCCTGTTTTTGTGCGACCAAAGACGTTTTTATTAATTCTTGCTAAGGTTTTACCTGTTTTAACTGCGGTTTCTAAATCAGGGCAGCGAACAAGTAAAAATGCTCCAAGCTCTGTGATTAAAGCTCTTAGAGGCAGATCTACATATTTAAGAAAGTCTGCTCGATGGCTAGTAAACCACTCTTTTTGGTTATTAGTGGCTAGTGAGTTAAGAAAATTAAATGTTTTTGGACTAAACCCAGAAAAAAGCATGGCTGTTAAATAATAACTAAGGCATTAACCAAAGTGGGATGCCTTGCATTTCACTACCTATCTGCCAACGGTTAACTGCTTTAGAAAATGACCCTAGCAGGGTTTCACGCCAACTTTTTTCTGGCTCTAAGTGTAGTAATTTAGGCTCTCCTTCAATCCCTGCTAGTTGTTTTGCTACATTGATTGCAGTTTGAAAGTCTCCTAGTTCATCGACTAGCTTAAAATTTTTTGCTTGTCGACCAGAAAAAATCCTTCCATCAGAAAAAGCCTTTACTTCATCCATAGACAAACCCCTGCCTTCTGCTACTGCCTCAACAAACTGTAAATAAGTATCATCGATTGTCTCTTGCAAAAGTTCTCGTTCTTCTTCGGTTAATGCTCGATAGCTGGCCAAAATATCTTTATGAGTCCCAGACTTTATTACTTGAGCACTTACACCTATTTTACTATATAACTCAGTCAGGTTATTAGACTTAATGATTACCCCAATTGATCCTGTGATTGTTCCAGGGTTAGAGACAACTTTATTGGCTGCCATTGCTACATAAACGCCTCCAGACGCGGCTACATCGCCAAAAGAAGCAACAACAGGGATCCCTTTTTCGCGTATTGTTTTGATAGCTTGATAAATTTCTTGTGATGCTCCTACTGTACCACCAGGGCTGTTAATACGTACTATCAAAGCTTTAACTTCATATTCCTCAGCCATTTTTAATGATTCAACAACTTCTTCCCGCCCTGATGATGCATCAATTCCATCAGCAATTACACCTTCAATTTTAGTAATTGCGATATGCTGTTTTTTCTTTTTCTTAAACCAAGGTAGTTTCATAATAAATGTATATATGGGGTTTGCTTTGTAAATTCTTGATTCTAGGGCAATCAATAGAATCTTAATGCCCTGTAAGGGCATCTGACAATAGCCCATTGATTTATCTATGGGCACTCAAATATTAAAGTTTTTTAGGATTAAATAGGCCAAGTGTCTTTGCAGAAAGCCTAAAAAAGATGTTACTTTTTATGGCCGGAAAAATCTATCAGTTAAAGAGAAAATTTTTCTGACTTTC
>JAHFUF010000244.1:5860-7314 GCA_023265235.1 Blastocatellia bacterium | reverse complement strand
GGCTTTTCAACATATCTTTAGATAGTTCTTTGTCACGACCATCTTCTTTCTCGTGGTGAAGTGAAAGAGGTGCTTTAATCACCCATTGAAGGTGTTCACAAGCTTTTTCTTTATTTTTTAAGGCACTATAAATATCAGCAATATATATATGGTTTAAGTAAAAAGTTGGCCCATGTTTAAGTGCTTTTAACATAAAATCTAAAGCCTTTTTGTTATCTCCTCGTGAAATAGGCCAACCAGGAAGTTGATTATAGAACCTTCCTAATACTCTTAAGGGAGCACCATAAAAATAGCTTTCATTAACCTCTAATGCTTTGCGGGTGTGTTTTTCAATAGGGTCTATTAATCGGATAGTGGATAGCATTCCTTCTTCTTTACTAAATAAACCATAGTTTACGGCTAGCCAAAAATTAGATTCTAAAGAATCCTCATTAACTGCTACGCCTTTTTCTCCATACTCAACTCCTTGTTGATAAATCTCACGCCGATCATCTTTTGGGCCAGATACTTCACCCCGCCAATAATATATTTGTGATAATAATCCATAAGCCCAATCGCAGTTGGGATCTTTTTTAAGTAGTTTAAGTAGAAGGTTTTCAGCATCTTTTAGATTAGAAGTTTTTTCTTCTCTAAGTTTAATTAAATTTAATGCTTCATCATAAATTTTTGGGTTTTTCATAAATGTTATCCTAAAAGAACCTTAATCCATTTCATAGTTATTGGGGCTAATAGTATTGCTATTATTACAGATACAAATAACCAAATAAGGTTAAAAATAATACTGCCAATAGATTTCATTTCTAAAATAGATAAACCAAAAATGGCACCAGAAAAAGTAATGCCTATAATAAAAAAAACTACAGTAAGAAAAAGAGTAATTGCCACTTTTATAGCAAGGGTTAGGTTTTCTAACTCAGGAGGTGCTATTTGCTCAGGTATTTTTCCTATAGGTTTGCCATCCATATCTATTAAGTTAGAATTACAATAGTGACAATAGTGGGCATCATCTTGTAATACTTTTATACAAAAAGGGCATTTTTTCATCAGATTAAAAAACCTTATTAAGTTTCAGAGTAAATACTAATGAAGGGTTTCTAGTTATCAAAAACTAATTTTAGTTTAGCCATTTTAGACCATAGTTAGTTAAAGGGCTAGTATTAATATCATTTTTTATTTTTATGAATAAAACCTTTTTCCTATTAATTAATAGTGTAACAACTAGTTACACTTATCAAAATTAAAAGAACATAATTTATTGATAAAACAAATAATTACTGATATTAGTGTTACCTTAATATACATGAGCATAGAATGAGCTAATGTTGATTATTAAGCAGATTAAAGTACTTTAGAAGTGGAAAAATAAAAATAAAAATAATCCATTAAAATTTTTTTAAGTAAAACTTCAGTATTTTAGGCTGAGTTTTGAGAACTTGGGCATAGAAACAAGTAAT
>JAHFUF010000244.1:0-5850 GCA_023265235.1 Blastocatellia bacterium | reverse complement strand
CAAGTTTTCCCACCGTTTTGAGGTTGGCACAGGTGATAAGCGCATCCTACTAATGCCTGAAACAACTATAAGACTTGTTGTTCAGGCTATTTTTTTCATCACAAGAAAAATATTTGCTAAAAACCGTTTAATTATTTTTTAATAATAAATCTAGTAGTTTGTCTAGGTCTAACGCCTCGTCCGTTTCTGAAGAAGGTTTTTCTGATTGGGAAGTTGGAGCATTAGGGATTATTTTTGTTGCTGGCTTAGGTTTTTTCTTTTTTTCTTTTTGAGCAGGCGTGACATCATCCATTGTTAGAGACAAACGTTTTTTCTTTTCCTCAGGAGCAGGATTTATAAGTCCTAGTGAAGGGCTAGTTAAAGTAGGTTGCGCTAGAGTATTAGTAGTTACTGAATCTCTATCAAAATTATTTTGATTACCTTTTTCTAAATCGCTTGGGGTTTGATAGCTATTACCAATTTTAATTAGCTGAGAAAAAGCATTTCTTATCTGTTCTGTGTTTCTTAAATTAGCACTAGAAATAATTAACAATTCTTTTTGAAAGCTTTCTGGTTTAAATGTTACATCACAAGAATTTCTAAAGAATCTTTGTACGCAATTTCCTAGATTATTTTTGCACCCTACTGTGATTACCATTGTATTACCTTTAGTAAAGGAACTTATGTTTGTAGGTTCAAGGTCTGTGAGAAACACTTCTTCGCGAGAAGCAGTACAAGAAGCTGTTAGTTGATATTGTTTGTAAAGCATTAACTTGCCTTTACTGTTAATAGAAATACGGCTAACTTCCATATATTTACTAGTGCCTTGAGCAGGAAAACTTGCTAGAGTACTATTAATAATCTGTAATTGTTCTTCTAGTTTAATGTTTTGCTCACTTTTAATGTTTTGTTCTGTGATATTTTGAGCTTTCATAGGTAGGTTAACTAAACATATTGAGGCTAAAACAATTGTTGTTAAGAGCAGGTTTTCCTTAAATTGGCTAACTAACAAATTAGTAATGACCTTAAAATTATGCATAATAATACCCTCAGTTTTAGTTTAAGGGGCGAGTACGAATATCTGAAGTCCCTGATTTTACTTTTGCTGTATTATTTGAAGAGCTTCTAATAAGATTTTTTTTGTCATCTAAATCTAGAAATAAATTAGGATTGTTGGAGCGGTAAATAGATAGGGCTATTGTCAGTCCAGTAAAATCGCCTCGAAGTTTTTCAAAAATATCATGTAAAGGTTGTACCCCATCAAATAGTTTAACTAGTTCTTGTTCGCGTTCTTCAGCAATTATCATTTCTGGTAATTCTAGTTTTAATGAAAAAGAAAGGCTTGGAAAACTATTAATGATAGTTCTTTCCTCATCATAAAAATTTAATGCATGTGTTGTTAATTGGTAACAAGTAACCTGTATTGCTTGCTCTGTTTGAATTATATCAGGTCTAAAATGCATAGTCCCATCATTCCAAAATAATACTCGATAAAGTACTCCTAGGGGAGGTAAGCTATTTAGTTTAGCATTAACTATTATACCGCCTGCCAAAAAAATAGTTGCTGTTTCACAACTAGATTTAATAGTTAAAATACCAGTCTTACGTAATTTTTCTAATTGCTGTAATAATTCTAACACAGATAGTCTATTAAGATTATTTGTTATTTGAGTGTGGTGTTTATTATGTAACAAAAGTCTTCTTATACGAGTAGCTAGGTTATCTATATCTATAGGTTTAACCCAATAATCATCTACGCCTTCACTAAAAGCTGCATCAATTTCAACGTCCTTTTTATTGCTACTAAGGCAAATGTAAGTGGTTTCTTTCATTAAGAGTATTTCTTGAAGCTGCCAATATAAGTCGCTACCATTAGCATCTGGAAGTTCCATATCAAAAATGATCATAGTTGGCCACAATTTTTTTGCTAGTAGTAAGGCTTGTTCAGCCGTATCAGCAAGTCTAATTTGGCAGCCAAGCTTACGTATAACTTGTGCTATTTGGTTGCGAGTTTCTTCATTTGGGGCAACAATAAAAACGACTTGAGAACTAAGATCAGTTTTTACTTGGGGTCGTCGCCGTCGCCAGCTACGACGAGAATCATCACTAGATGGAGGTAGAATTTCTGAAATTAAACGAAATAGTTGTTGACGATAATCTGCAAAAACCTCTCCTTCTTTAGGTAACATTTCTGCTACTTTACGGGCTTCTAGTAGAAGTTCTTTAGATAAATAGTATTTTGTTAACCAAAAACATTGTTTATAAGCTAATTCAAAGAGTTCTTGTTGGCAAAAAATATCTACTAATTTAGAAGCAATAGAAGCTCGGCGTTCTATGCTTACAAGACTGTAGATTTTCCAGTAAATATTAATGGCCCTATCTAGCTTACCTAATTGATAAGAAAGATCAGCAGCGTTAAAAAAAGCTTCTATTGCTTCTAAAACATATCCTGTTTTTTGATATATTTCAGCAATTTTTTCATACTGGGAAAGATCTCTAGGATTTTTTAGTAGTGCGGTTTGAATGTTGTTTAATTCATAAACATTGGACTGGCTAATATTTTCAAAACCAATTTTATGTTGAGCAGCCAAAAGCTCTGCTGTAGCAGTAACAGGAGTATAGTTGTTAATATTACGTCTAGCAAAATCTATTAGTATTGAAGATAGTTCTTTGGCCATTTCCTGAGCAGACTGTGGACGGTTATTAGGGTTTTTATCTAGCGCGCTCATAAGTAAATTCTCTAGTTTCAGAGGCATTTCGGTGATAAATTTACTAGGAGAATGAGGTGTTTTTTTTATATGAGCCTCTATAACTTCTAAGGGATCATCTCCACAACAAGGGAGTGATCCTGTAAACATTTCATATAAAAGTACTGCCAAACTATATATATCAGAACGTTCATCAACATTTTCTCCTAGACAAACCTCTGGAGACATATAGCTAAAAGTTCCAACAAGCATATTAGGAGAGGTTAATCGACGTTGCTGGCCATCTTCAGAGCGCATTTTTACTAGACCAAAATCAACAACTTTCATTATGCTACTGTTAAGGAGACCTTCAAACATAATATTTTCTGGTTTAATGTCTCTATGCATTACTCCAAAGGCGTGTGCCATAGAAAGAGCTTCACAAATTTGACGCGCTATTTCAACTCCAAATTCTAATCCACAAATAGGCCAACGCCACATAAAGTGTTTAAGCTGAAAGCCTTTAATAAACTCCATTACCAAATAAGCATAGCCATTACGAGAAAAACCAAAATCGTATATTGAAACAATATTAGGGTGTTTTAATTTGGCAATAGCTAAAGCTTCACGCTCAAAACGCTCTCTAGCATTAGCATTAGCAGTGAAATTAGGGCTAAGAACTTTTATAGCTACACTACGCTGTAAAACTATTTGGTTAGCTTCATAGACTGTCCCCATTCCACCTTCACCTAAACGTCGATTAAATATATATTTGTCATCTAGGATGAGATCGCCTTTTAGTGTAGATTCTAGTGGGTTACCATCTATTGGGCAAATAGCAAGACTATCTCCATAACATTTATAACAAGTTAGACATTCTTTCATGCCAGTCCTCAGCCTAGATTTTGTGATTTTTTTAACGAGGATATAATTGAGTGAGAATTAAATGGTTTTAACATAATCCTGTTTAAGAAACAAGCAATTAGCTAGTTATAAATGAGCTTAAAAATATTATTAAAACAAGTAAATTTCTTATCTCAAATAACAATTTTTACGAGTAAGTCTACTAAAATAATTATTTATAGTTATAACGAAGAAGAAAAATTTTGGGTTATTTGTTCTACTCAGTAAGAAAAAAAATGAAGGAATCTTTAGGTAAAAGCCCTTTGTTTGAAAAGAAGTTAAAAAGAAGTTAAATCAGGCCCAGTTTTGCAACTGGGCTTAAGAGAAAGCTGGATTAACCACCTAAATGTTTTTTAACGATAGTGTTAACTACTTTACCATCAACAGTTTTTCCTGCGAACTTACTCATTACAACTTTCATTACATTACCAATATCTTTAGGGGTTTTTGCTCCTACTTTTTCAATAGCGTCTAATACATTAGCTTCTATTTCTGCCTCGCTTACAGATGCAGGTAAATAAGCCTCAATAACTTTGATTTCATTAAGCTCTTTATCTGCTAGTTCTTGGCGATTACCTTTTGAATATTGCTCTGCTGCATCACGACGCTGTTTTACTTGAGTATTTAAGGTTTTGATTACTTCAGCATCACTAGGAGGGTGTCCTAGATCAATTTCTTGGTTTTTTAATGCTGCTTTCATCATTCGCAATGTGTCTAGACGAAACTGTTCTTTTGCTTTCATTGCCTGAGTTAAATCTTTAATAATTTGTTCCATTAATGCCATTTTGCTTTTACTCCTAACGAAAATTCCTGGTGTATTTACTATGCCTGTCAACAAAATATTGCCATACAAACCTTTTGAAAAATTTTGTAATTAACCTCTAATTAATTTGAATAAAATTAAATGGTACTATTTTTTATTATTTTGTGTCATATAATACTTGCATAGCAACTTCTATATTTGGGTAAACTTATTTATTGCAGTTATATTGGAGTTAGTAACTATAACTTGGCTTCTAGCTAGAAAATACTGCTTGCTTTTGATTAAAACAATTCTTATACTAAAAAGCTTGCTTATAGAAGAAGTGGGCTTCACCAGCCCATTTTTTTTTACAGCTATTATTTTAGTCTTAACAAATAGCTAAATTATTAAAATGTCAAAACCTATTGATCCTAAACTATATTCAGTATTGGAACGAGTTGTTACTGCTGAGGGCTTGGAATTAGTTCATTGTGAATTTTCTGGTAGTGGCAAATATACTGCATTAAAAATTTATATAGATAAACCTGATGGAGTAACTCACCAAGATTGCAGCTATATTAGCAATCAGCTAGGCGCAATACTTGATGTTGAAGACTTAATACCTCACCAATACCTACTTGAAGTATCCTCTCCTGGGGTTGATCGGGGATTATATAAAAAGAATGATTATGTGCGTTTTGCTGGTCAAAATATTAAATTAAAAGCACAACAAAGTATTAATGGTAGAAAAGTTTTTCGTGGCCGATTAGAAGGCATTGAAGAAGAAAAAATAAAGATAGTTGATGGAAAAGAAACCTGGTTAATTCCTTTTGAATCAATATCATCAGCTAATATTGTAATAGGTTTAGACGAGCTTTTTCGTCGTGCTAAAACGCCAGTAAGTTAGAATTATTAAAGTAACTATTATTTGTCAAAATTTGCTACACAGTAATGTTTAGGGGGAAAGAAAGTAATGGCTGTAAGTCTCTTGGCAGAAACGATTGATCAACTTAGTCGCGAGAAAAATATTGATCCACACATAATTGTTAGTGCGATGGAAGATGCAGTCGTAATGGCCTCTCGTAAACAGTTTAGAACTAAAGAAGATCTGCACGCTCTTTATAATCGCGAAAGTGGACAAATAGAGCTTTATGCAGTTAAAAGAGTTGTTTCACAAGTTGTTAATCCAGATTTGGAGATCGGTATAGGAGAAGCTCTTGAAGAGGTTGGGGAAGAAGTAGAAATAGGAGACGAACTACAGTTTCCTAGACCGGTAGAGGATTTGGGTAGAATCGCTGCTCAAACTGCTAAACAGATTATTTTTCAAAAAGTACGCGAAGCAGAACGTAATAATGTTTATGAGGAATATATTAGTAAAAAGACAGATCTGGTTAATGGTTTTATGAAACGTTATGAACGTGGTAACATCATTATTGATTTGGGTAAAATTGAAGCAGTCCTTCCGCGATCAGAACAATCTCCTGTAGAAAATTTTTCCCAAGGAGAGCGTATTCGGGTAGTTATACATGATGTTACTAA
>JAHFUF010000243.1 GCA_023265235.1 Blastocatellia bacterium | reverse complement strand
TTAAGTAAATTAAAGAATAAAGGATACTTTTTTTTTCTTTGTTCGGCTAGTCTTTATGTAAACAAAATGGGCGATAAACGCTTTATTTACATAAATGTTACGCCTCTGTAATAGACTTTTTACAAGGCATTAACAGACCTGTTACAGGTATAAACTAAGCTCAGCTTAAAAATAATTCCAAGTAATATTTTTAAGTAAATAAAGTAAATAAACTAAATAGAAAGTTAAATAGAAAGGTTTTTATGTCAAAGAAGTTTTATATTGTGCTAGTAACAATAGTCTTTTCGTTTATCTGGACTGCTTGTGCTGGAGCACCAGAAGACTCTAATAATCAACCCTCTGGTAAAACTAACGAGGTTTCTTTACAGGGAGCAGGAGCGACATTTCCTTTTCCTCTTTATTCAAAATGGGTAAGTGAATATAACAAGCTAAACCCTAATGTTAAGATAGATTATCAATCAATTGGTTCTGGTGGTGGGATTAAGCAAATTACCGAACAAACGGTTGATTTTGGTGCTAGTGATGCTCCAATGACAGAAGATCAGTTAAAAGCTTTGAAAAAGCCGTTGTTTCACATTCCTACAACACTTGGGGCAGTAGTAGTTTGTTATAACCTTCCTGGTGTAACAGGTGAACTTAAAGTTACGTCTGAAGTCTTAACGTCGATCTTTTTAGGTGAGATTAAAAATTGGAATGATCCTAAAATAGGGGCAATAAACCCAGATCTTAAACTTCCTAATAAAGATATTACTATAGTTCATCGCTCGGATGGCAGTGGAACAACAGCCGTATTTGTTGATTATTTAAGTAAAGTTAGTAAGACTTGGGCCGATAAGGTTGGAAAAGGCACTTCTGTTAATTGGCCTGTGGGTTTAGGTGGCAAGGGTAATGAGGGCGTTACAGGCCAAATTAAACAAGTAGAAGGCGCGATTGGTTATACTGAGCTAGTTTATGCCTTACAAAATAAAATGCCATTTACTTCAATAAAAAATAAAGCTGGTAAGTTTGTTATACCTAGTCCTGATTCTGTTACAGCAGCAGCGGCAGCAACAGTTAGTCAACTTCCAGATGATATGAGAGTCTCAATTACTGATGCTGAAGGTGATGCGGCTTATCCTATCTCTAGTTATACTTACCTTTTGGTTTATCAAGATATGGACAATAAAGTAAAAGCTGAGTCTTTAGCCAAATTCTTAAAATGGGCTGTTGGGGATGGACAAAAGATTGCTAAAGAGCTTAACTATGCTCCGCTACCTGAAGAAGTGGTAAAAAAAGTAAGAGAAAAGATTGCAGCACTAAAAGCTAAGGGAGAGGTTTTAAGCCTTTCCTAGATATATTTTAAGCAAATAAATTTAGCTAACAAAAAGCACTGTTTAAAATAAAGTATCTCCAGCTAGCCTTTTATCAGCTTTTTTCTTAGGGGTTAATAGATATAGTTTTGTATAAAGTTGTGTTTTACTTAGATCCTTAGATAGGTTTACAATACTTGGCCAGAGACAATTATATTTAGGAGGAAAATTTGTGAGAATAAAAACACTAGTAATGGCAACAGTACTTGTTTGCTTTTGGGTAAATGTGACAATGACAGCTTTTGCTATTGGTGAAGAGGACAAAGACAAGAATGTGTTAGTTACTACAGAAAATAAAAATTCAACTACAGCAAAAGATGATAAAGATGAAAAAGCCCCCAAACCGGGTCTTTCTGTAGAAGAGCAAATGTTCTTGCTTAATGAAAAAGTACGCAGATTAGAAGAATTGGTTGAAAAACAACAGCATGTTATAGAAATCCTACAGACAAATGCTTCTGAAGCAAATGCTCCTAGAGTTATTACTACGTTCGGTAATAATCCTATTGGGGCAGAAACCAAAGCTATTTCAATTGCTAGTAATGGAGTCTCTACTAGCCCTACCTCATCTACTCAACCAGAAGGGTTAAATGAAGATCAACAAAAGAAACTAGACGCGCTTGTAAAAGCTTTTGGTGCATTAACTATTAATGGTGATTTTCGTTTTCGCTATGATGGCCAATATGATCAAGGGTTTGATCTTCGTGGTGGTCAACCAGATCGTAACCGTATACGTGTACAAGTGAGACTAGGAGTAGCAGGGCAATTTAATAAAAACCTAGACTGGGCTATACAAGTATCTACAGGAGAGTTAACAGACCCTATTTCCAATAATCAAACGTTGACAGACTTTTTTAATCGCAAGGCTGTAGGGTTTAATAGATATTTTCTGCGCTATGACTCAAAGAAAACCGAGGGTGTAGGAATAATCTTACAGGGTGGTAAGTTTGACTATCCTTGGAGACGTACAGAACTAACTTTTGATAATGACTTACAGCCAGAAGGTGCGACAGAAACAGTCTATTATAAATCAAAAGGAATAGTTAAAGATGCTAGAATAATTGCTTTCCAACTACCTTTTCTTGAGTTAACAGCAGCAAAGGACTCTACTTTGTTTGGTGGTCAAGTCCAAGCCACTTTAGGTAAAGGGAATTGGTCTTTTATTCCATCAGCTACTTTTTTGAATTTTAATCAAACTGATGGTATTGCTCGCAATCTTGGTCGCCCACTTACCCAAGTTGGGGGAGGAATAGCTGCTGGTACTACTAAT
The DNA here is from genome assembly GCA_023265235.1 of Blastocatellia bacterium. Taxonomy (GTDB): domain Bacteria; phylum Acidobacteriota; class Blastocatellia; order Chloracidobacteriales; family JADJPF01; genus JADJPF01. Next base: position 4,713 of record JAHFUF010000243.1, on the reverse strand, counting down.
AGAGTAAGAAGAGATGCTGCTGGAAATATTATTGGGTTTTTAGCTAACTTTAATATTTTAGATATAATAGGAGAGGTTAGATATACTAAACATCCTCGCTATCCTGTTTCAATGCTCTTTAACTATGCTCGCAATATGTCAGATAGGTTAGAGCGATTAAAAGAACGCAATGCTTATTGGGCAGACTTTAAGATTGGACAACTAAAAGAAAAAGGTGACATAGAAGTAGGTTATGTTTTTGCTCGTGTTCAACAGGATGCTGTATTAGGTGTGTTTGCTTATAGCGATTTTCTGGTTACTAATAGTCGTAGTAGTCGTGCTTCTATTGGCTACACTCTAAGTAAAAATGTGTTTGTCAAAGGGACTGTTTTCTTTAGTGAACGATTTAATGTGGTTAGAGGAGTCGATAACCGCACATCTAAACGTGTTCACTTAGATGTTAACTATCGTTTCTAAAAGAATTTATGGAAAAGAAACCACTTGCTGATACTGTAGTAACAGATTTTAGTTCCATTTTACCACCAAGAAAAAAAAGTTGGCTGATGAGTCCTAGCGCAGACAGTGCTTTTCGTTATCTCACAGCAGGATTAGCAGTCTTTTTACTTGCTCTAGTAACAGCTTTAGTGGTTTCTATGGTTTATAATAGCCAGCTTAGTCTTAGCCGATTTGGTTTAAGCTTTGTTTTTTCCACAACTTGGGATCCAGTAAAAGAAATTTTTGGCGCACTCCCTTTTGTTTATGGTACTTTGGTTAGTTCGCTAATTGCTTTAATATTTGCTATACCAATTAGTTTAGGTGTAGCAATATTTCTTACCGAACAGTGCCCTTATAAATTACGCCCAATAGTACTAACCCTAGTAGAACTCTTAGCAGCAATTCCAAGTGTTGCTTATGGGTTATGGGGAATTTTTGTTTTAGTTCCTTTTATGCGTAATTATATAAACCCATTCCTGGAAGGTACTTTAGGGTTTTTACCTTTATTTAAAGGCCCGTCTTATGGTATTGGGCTACTAACATCAGGAATAATTTTAGCGGTAATGATTGTGCCAATTATTACTGCTATTGCTGTTAATTCATTAACAGCAGTTGTTCCAACACAACGAGAAGCAGCCTTAGCACTAGGTGCAACACGCTGGGAAGCTATGCAGGTTGTTTTACTTAATGCACGATCAGGAATTATTGGTGGTGTTATTTTAGGATTAGGACGTGCATTAGGTGAAACAATGGCAGTAACAATGGTAATTGGAAATCGCCCAGAAATAGCTGTTTCGTTGCTTGCTCCTGCTTATACTATGGCTAGTGTAATTGCTAATGAGTTTACTGAAGCAACTTATGATCTTTATTTACATGCTTTAATAGAAATAGCAATTTTACTGTTTGTGATAACTTTTATTGTCCAAGCTATGGCACAACTGCTTATTCGCCAAATATCTAAAGGCAAAACATCTTATGCGAAAGCTAATTGATAAATTAGTATTTACTATTTGTTCTTTAAGTACCGTTTTAGTCTTAGCCATACTAGCTTTAATAATAATTTATATACTAGCTAATGGGGTATTAGCCATTAATTTAGATTTCTTTACTAAGTTACCAAAGCCTGTAGGCGAAACAGGCGGAGGAATGGTAAATGGTATTATTGGCTCAGCAATAATGGTAGCAATAGCAGCTTTAATTTCTATTCCTATTAGCATTGGGGCTGCAATTTATTTATCAGAATTTGGTAAAGGTTATTTAGCTGTTATAGTAAGGTTTCTAGTAGATGTCCTAGCAGGTGTTCCTTCAATAGTAATTGGGATTTTTATTTATACTATTGTAGTCTTACCAATGAAAAGGTTTTCTGCTATTGCTGGTGCTTTAGCTCTAGCAATTATTATGATCCCAACCATTGTTAGGGCTACTGAAGAAGCTCTAAAGCTAGTCCCACAAACACTTAGAGAAGCAGCTTTGGCTTTAGGTGCTCCTTACTGGCGAGTAGTACTAGAAATAGTAGTTGTTTCAGCACATAAAGCAATTATTAGTGGTGTTTTACTTTCAATAGCTAGAGTTGCTGGCGAGACTGCTCCACTACTTTTTACTGCCTTAGGAAATAGATTTCTAGTTACTGTTTTAGATCGTCCAATGGCTTCTTTACCAGTGCAAATATATTCTTATGCTGTTTCACCCTATGATGACTGGCATAGCCAAGCCTGGGCAGCAACATTTGTACTAGTAATGTTTATTTTAATAATTAACCTAGCAGTGCGGTTTTTTATCTATAGTAAAGAATAATGTTTTAGAGATTAGAGACTTAGGATTTTTATGCAAGCTACTAGTAAAGGTAAAATGGAAAATATATCTCAAGAGCCTAAACCTCAAGATCAACAAAATCAACCATCAACAAAAATAGAAATAGAAGCAGAAAACCTCAATTTCTTTTATAGTCAAAAACAAGCTCTTTATTCTATTAACTTAAAAGTTCCAGAGAAATCAATTACTGCTTTTATTGGGCCTTCTGGTTGTGGAAAGTCTACATTTTTGCGCACAATAAATCGAATGAATGACATAATTCCAGGCACTCGTGTAGAAGGCAAAGTACTACTTAACAATCAAAACATTTATGCTCCTACTGTTGATGTTGTAGATTTACGTCGTCGAGTTGGTATGGTATTTCAAAAATCTACGCCATTTCCTAAATCTATCTTTGATAATGTTGCTTATGGTATTAAAATTAACAAACTTTCTAGTTCACGCGCCCAATTACAACAAATGGTGGAACAAGCACTTGAACAAGCTGCGCTTTGGTCAGAAGTTAAAGACAGACTTAATGATTCGGCCTTAGCCTTGTCTGGTGGTCAACAACAACGTTTATGTATTGCTCGTACACTAGCGGTGATGCCAGAAGTTATTTTAATGGATGAGCCTTGTTCAGCACTTGACCCTATTGCAACTGAGAAAATAGAAGAATTAATAGTAGAGCTACGAGAAAAATATACTGTTATCATTGTCACTCACAATATGCAACAAGCTAGTCGTGTTTCTGATTACACTGCTTTCTTTTTGTTAGGGGAACTAATCGAATTTGATGAGACAGAAAAAATTTTTACCTATCCAAAAGAAAAGAAAACAGAAGACTATATTACAGGGCGGTTTGGTTAAAAAATATTCTAGGAGGCTCAAATGCGTATTATTGAAGCAGACTTAAACAAACTAAAAGAAAAAATTAATCTAATGGGTAGTTTGACACAAGATGCCATTGAACAGACTGTAAAAGCACTGGTTGAGCGTAATACGAAGCTCTCTGAAGAAGTTATTATTGCTGATGATAAAATTGATACCTTAGAAAATGAAATTGATAAATTAGCTACAGACGTTATGGTGTTGCGCCAGCCAGCAGCAGGTGACTTACGCTTTACCATTACCTGTCTACATACAGCAGGAATAATTGAACGAGTTGCTGACCATGCAGTAAATATTGCTAAACATATTAGAGTTATTAATAACGAGCCTCCACTAAAACCTTATGTTGATTTACCTAAGATGGGGGTAATTACAAGAGAAATGTTTGGTGATAGTCTACAAGCTTTGATTAATGGTGATACTAATCTAGCACGCCAAACTATTAGAAGAGATGATGAGGTGGACGAGCTTTTCCATTTAATTTATGATGACCTATTAGTAATAATGCAAAGTGATCCTACTACTGTAAAAAGAGGATCAGAGCTATTATTTGTAATTAAGCATTTAGAACGTATGGCAGATTATTCTACTAATATTTGCGAGATGGTTATTTATATGATGGAAGGTAAAGTGATTAAACATACTCAAGAAGCTTTTTAAAAGAAATATTACTTAAACAGATCAAATTTTAAATAGTAAATTTACTCAGCCTCTTTTTTGATAAAAAAGACCATCATTTCTGTATACTGCTACTAAAAAAACAACGCTTTCCTTATCAAAAAATCAGTCAACACCTTTACTTCTAAGCTTTGACAGGTTACTATATGGCACGCCTTTTACTTTAATAGAACAGGTCTGCTAAGGGTCCAAAGATTGGCGGAAGTACCATCAGCATAGCTAGCAAAAGGGAGGTTGTCAGTGCCAATCATAGATTATGAAGCGCGTCTAATGACATGCAATTTTATTTATTACGGCCCAAGTCAAGGTGGGAAAACAACCAACCTCTATTATTTACACCAATATGCTGTAAATAAATCTCGTGGCCATTTAATAAATTTAGCTACACAAACTGACCGTACAATGTTTTTTGATTATTTAGCGTTAGAATTTGATTTAATAGACGATTTTAAGACCAAATTTAATCTTTATACTGTTCCTGGCCAACTTTTTTATGAAATTACTCGCAAAACAATTTTACGTGGATTAAATGTAGTAGATGGGGTAGTCTTTGTCGCTGATAGCCAAATTGATCGCCGAGATGCTAATATTGAATCTTTTTGGAACCTACAACATAATTTACAATCTTACGGACTTAGCCTCTATCAATTACCTTATGTATTACAACTAAATAAGCGAGATTTGCCTAATGTATGCACTGTAGACGAAATGAAGAAAGAACTTATTATTAAAGATGAACCAGTAATTGAAGCAATAGCAGACAAAGGTCAAGGAGTACTAGAAACCTTAAGAGCAGTTTCTAAAAAATCTCTAGAAACCTTAAAGCAAAATATGTCAACAAATCAACAAGATATAATGGCTAATTTGTAAAGTGAATTA
>JAHFUF010000242.1:795-7354 GCA_023265235.1 Blastocatellia bacterium | reverse complement strand
TATCCAAATAATTTAGCACTTCAGGAAAAAATAATTCTAGAAACTCTAGAAAGAATACTTGTATTAATTGCTTGAATAACTTGTCGTGATCAGTTCGCTTCATCAACTTTATCCTTTTAAAAGCTCAAAAGCCCAACTGATTTCTCGATTGGGCTTTTGAAGAAAGTCTTGTAAATTTTTATACAAACTAGGCAGAAATACTTCCAACAATATCTTAAGATCGGATGTTTGAAATAACATCTTTTTTATTCTGGGTGTCTGACTCAATCAGGTTACTTACAACCTTATTTACATTGTCTAAGAGACCTTTAGCTCCTTGCAAAAAGGCAAGGTTTCTTTGAATATCTTGTTGTTGTTTTGCAGTTTGACCACCAGCAGCATTTGTAGCATCAAGAGCCGTTGCCGCCTTATCCAATTTGTCCATTGTTTCGTCCATAGCCTTAACTAAAGAATTACCAACTCTCATTAAGAGTTCATAAAGGCTCATTGCGCGACCACCACCATCAGCCACAGCATTTTTAGCAGCATCTTTTTGCTTATCATTCTCTGTTTCAAATACGTTATCATTACCAAACAATTTAGCAATAGCTTGGCTTGACATTGGAGTACCTTGTGCAACATTAGTATTGCCTGTGGATCCGCCAACTATAGCACTTACTTGGCTTCCGCCTACTGGGCTTCCGCTTACTGGGCTTCCGAGCACATCAACGATGTTTTGAATTGCAACAGCTTTATTGCCACCATTAAGATCAGCCGCCAATGTCACGGCATCTCTTATTAAGCTATCGAGTTGAGCATTACTATTTGTATTAATACTAGACATTTTCTTAATCTCCCTTGAAATTTAAATTTTATAAAATTTTGATGATTTAATAATTGCGTAATTTATATGAACATTGCGTTCAAGTTACATTTACATTATCGGGGTGAGCTTAGAAAAGTTGCTTAGAAAGCTGCAACTTTTTGGAGAAAGTTGGAACTTTTTCCTGGCCATAACTAGTATCCTTGCAACCTTTTAGCGGTATTGAGTAGCCCTTGTGCGCGTCGAATGGCCTGATTTCTCATACCTAAGGTCGCGCCTACTTTTATGGCCATTTCTAGGTCTGCTTGGGCTTGTTGGTAGTTGTTTTGTTTCATAAAAAGCTCTGCGCGGTTAAGATAGGCCGAAATGTCCCGAGCGTCTAATTGTAAGGCCATGTTTAAGTGAGTTAGGGCTTTTTCGTCCTCCTCTAGGCGTAAATAGGCCGCTCCTAATGCACTATGGGAGTATGCACTTTTAGGGTCAAGTGTGGCTAGACCTTCAAAAATAATTGCAGCTTCTTCTGAGCGACCTTGCTCATGAAGGGTAAACCCTAGCATAAGCAAGAGTTGAAACTCTTTTGGTTGCCACTCTTTGACTCTAGCTAGAGTTAAGCGGCCATCTATCCAACCTTGCAGGAGCACATCATTCATTAGAATTTAGTTTCCTTATCCCTTGGTTTGTGAACCCATACGAGCTAGGATTCTGTCCTGAATTTGTAGCAAGTGTTCAACTAGGTTAAGCATTCGAGCTTCTTTTTCTAGCTGGCCGATTAGCTTTTGTTGCAATGAACCTGTTGCAGGAGCTTTTTGGTTAATTTTTTGAATTAATTGGTTGGTTTTGCCTTTTTGCATTTTAGCAACCTTCTCAAAGGTCATTTTACGTTGAGTTGAATCACCAAAAGCATAAAGAACAAATTGAATTGATGGGGGTTCTAATTCTGCATGTGTAGGAGGTGCTTCATCTAGACGCATTGCTTCCTTAAAGCTTAAAGCTTCTGGGCTGTATTCAGCTACAATGCCTTCTACTGTGGTTTTGCCACGCAATTCTGCCTGTTGAACGTCGTTATATAAAACTACTTGAGCGTCATTTTGTTTATCTATACGTTGATCAATGACACGATCTAAATTTCCACCTAAATTAGCATTATCTAATCTTGTTTTAATATCATTAGGCATAAATAAAATCCTTTCTTTTATATAAAGTTTAATTAAGAGTTTTGATTATTTTGTTTAGACATACGATAGACCCAGTTAAGCACTTCAGCAACCGCTTCATAAAGTTCTTCAGGTATTTCTTCGCCCTCTTCTAATTTATTAAGTGCATGGGCTAGAGGGATGTTGCGCATTACAGGGATATTATTTTCTCGGGCAATTTCTAATATCTTTTCTGCCATTAACATTTCGCCCTTAGCAATAATTTGCGGTGCGGGCATTTCTTCTTTTTTATATCTAATCGCTACTGCAATATGTGTTGGATTCACGATGACTACATCCGCCTTTTTTACGTCTTGAACCGCGCCGTGTTGTAACAATTCGCGGTGCAGGCGTTTGCGAGCCGCTTTATTATGTGGATCGCCTTCATCCTGCTTATATTCTTGTTTAACCTCATATTTTGTCATCATTAGATCTTTTATCCACAACTGCTTTTGTAGTCCAAAATCTGCTACTCCAATGACAAGAAAGAGGCCACCAATTTTTACTGAAATATCAAAAAGAATACTACCTGTTAAGCTTGCTGAGTACCAAAGCGAACGATTACCTGCTGCAACTAACTCTGGTAGTTTGGCTTTGAAAATAACATAGAACATTGCACAAAGAACCGCAAGCTTGAAAATAGTTTTTAGTAATTCAATGTAAGTTTTCTTTTGAAAAAACATTCCTTTGAATCCATTAACAGGATTCAATTTGTCAAATTTGGGCTTTAGTGTATCAGTAGTAAAAAGTGCTCCTACCTGTATAAACTCAACTGATAAAGCAATAACAAAGTTAGTTGATAAAACAGGTGCTATTACTTTGAACATTGTAAACAACCCAGCCATTAACACTTCATTAACTCGTTCTAAATCTAAATTTTTGATAGAAACAGCAAGTTTAATAGAGTCTTTCATATGATTTATTAGAACATCAGAAGTAACACTATTAAGAATTGCTAGTAGCATAATGGTAACTAAAAAGAGGATAGCACTAGATAAGTCCTTGCTTTTAGCAATGTTACCTTTTTTGCGTGCGTCTTTTAGCTTTTTAGATGTAGGTTGTTCGGTCTTTTCTCCGCCCTGTCCTTCTGCCATTAGAAATGTACCTCAAAAATTTATCGGCAAAACCAAACAATTAGTTACCAAATGTAGCCTTAGATATTATGGTATAAAGTGCTTTTAGGTAAGTAATAAATCTTTGTTCCATTTGAGAAATAATTGCTGCCCAAACTAAAAAAAGCATTCCACAACCCAGTAACATTTTGATTGGTAGGGAAAGGAAAAATACATTCATTTGTGGTGCTACTCGATTGAAGATACCAAAAACGATATCTGTTAGGAACAAACAAATTAATACTGGTGCTGCTAATTGCATACTTACTAATAAAACATCAGCAGACATGTGAATTATGTCACTAACTATTGGGGTAAGTTCTCCACCAACCACCAACCCTCCAGCCATTTGTGGAAATGCATTCACTGGCAAACGTTCAAAACTATAAAACAGTGCTTTGATGTAAAGTAAATGTCCATCCAAACAGAAAAATAATACTATTGCTACTTGCAATTTCATATTTCCAAGCAGTGATGTTTGGGTGCTTAATTGTAGGTTTTGTAGTTGGGCAATAGTCGCACCACGCGCATTATCAACCATTTGGCCTGCTGATTGAATACCATAAAAAACTAGCGAAGTAATATAGCCAATAGTAAATCCTATTAATCCTTCTTTTATAGCTAGAAATATATAAGGTATCAAAGAGGTTGGAACTGTTTCTGCTGGAATAGCTGAAGCCATTGCTGGATAAAGTAAAAAAGTGAGTGTAAAGGCTAAGCCAATTTTAACTGGGGTACTAATTGCAGCACCACCAAGAAAAGGAGTGTAATTAATTGCAGGTACTAAACGTGCCATTATTAACCCATAGAGCGAAAGAAAAACTAGTGGAGGCTGTTTAATCCCCAAACCGTTTAAGATTAAGTCTATAAGGTTGAAAACAATGTTGTTATCCATGGATTTTTGCTTAGCGTATTGTAGGAATTTCTGAAAAAACCGCTTGAGCAAAGCGAATTAATGTAGCTAACATCCAAGCACCAGTAATTCCTAGTACGATAAATGTTGCAATAATTTTAGGAACAAACGTAAGAGTTTGCTCCTGTACTTGAGTGACAGCTTGAAACAAGCTAATGACAAAACCTATTGCCATAGCTGTAATCATAGCTGGTGCGGAAAGGATTAAAATTAAAAGTAATGCTTGTTTGGTAAGTCCGATAACTAATTGTTCCATAACTTACTCCAATTAAAAACGTTAGAGATAGCTTAGTACTAGACCTTTTACTAGTAAATACCAGCCATCTACCAACACAAAAATTAGTATCTTAAAAGGTAGCGAAATTGTTACAGGTGAAAGCATAGTCATACCCATTGCTGTCAATATATTCGCTACAATCATGTCTATAATCAGAAAAGGGATAAAAATTAAGAACCCAATTTGGAAAGCTTCTTTTAGCTCACTAGTAACAAAAGCAGGGATAATTACTCGAAAACTACCAGGATAGATAAAACTTGTATCGCCTTTGGTCATTCGTTTGGCTAATTCTAGGAAAAGTAAGCGATCACGATCGTGGCAATTACGTACAAGAAACTCCCTGAGAGGTTCTTGGCCTTTTTTAGCTGCTTCATAAAGTACTCGCACATTAGCTTCGGAAATTAAAGTATTTGTTTCAGGTACTTGTCCAACAGCGCTATAAATATCTTGTGCTACAGGGGTCATAATAAAAATTGATAAAATAAAAGCTAGGCCGGTAATTACTTGATTTGGTGGAGCTTGCTGAGTACCTAAGGCACTGCGTAGTAGAGAGAGTACTACAGAGATTTTTACAAATGAGGTCATTGTAATAAGAATAAAAGGAGCTAAAGAAAGTGCTCCTAATACTATTATCATTACTATTGGACTTGATATGCCACGATCAGCCCCATCTTGTGCTAAAGAGATACTAGGTAAGATTAGCGCGGACAATAGTAAAATTAAACAGGCTAGGGTGCGACGACTAGATTTATATTCCAAAATAGGTTTAAGTACGCGCTCAAACATATTACCTCCTCAGATATTTGCTAAATTCTTTAATTGCACTTGAGCTAAGACTTGGTTTTGTCTCACGTGCTAGGGTAGCAGCTTCTAATGTTTCTTGGATTACATTTGTGTTTAGCTCAGAAATTAACTCTATTCTTTCTTGTGTGACTCCAAGTAGTAAATGTTTTCCTGCTACTTCAACAATATAAAGTGATTTGTGAGGTTCTAAAGAATAACGTCCAACAACCTTCATCAACTGACTTTCTATAGGCATGCCCATTACACGAGGCAAGAAGCGTAATGTACCGTAGAGCAGTGCTACTACCAGTAAGAGCATAAAACAGGTTTTTAAGAGCATAAAGAACAGTGACCAACTATCTCCAAGCAGTGGAATAGGCACTGCGGGCTGTGTTGGGTCAAGTTGTTGCCAAAGCAAAAAATACACTACGGCTAACACAAAATCTATCCTCTCTATGAAGTTTTTGGGCTGTATAATTTAAGTTGATTTTCCAATGTTAATGCGCTTTGCTTGATAGGGCAAGAGGAGTTTTTAACTTCTTGATTAACAAGAACTTATTTGAATAGCCTTAATATTCTAACCCCTAATTCGCCATCAACATCAACTAGTTCGCCTTTACCAATGATTTTTCCATCGACACTTAGTTCTACTGGTTCAGATGGGGTACGGTTTAGGTCAATAATTTGACCTATTCTTAGTCGTGTAACATCTGAAATAGTTAAATTGCGTCGTCCTAATTCGACCACTACTGTTACTGGTACAGATTGGATAAATTCCGCACTTTGTGACAGATCTTCTTCTTCCATCTCTTGGATTTCTTCCTCCGATACTTTAATGTCTTTGTTTTCTTGACTATGTGGTCGTGGGTTATTACAGACCGCATTAAGAATTACTTTTAAGTGAGACTCTTCTGTGATTATTTCACTGCGAAACCCTACTTCTCCCCAAACACCCAGTCTAACAAATAATTCACCAGAAAGCTCAGAGCTATGAAATTTTAAGCCAACATCTGGTAACAAGATAATATCAGAAGGTTCAAGAGAATAAAGATCTATTGACGTAAGGTTTATTTCTCCAATTTCTGCTATCAATTTGATTTTGAGCATTTCCAAATGAGGCAGCCAATCCATAAGTAATTCTAACTTGTTTTGCTCGTTTACCTCTGCATTGGTTACATCCTTAAGTAGCCCATAAGGGAGATAGAGATTTAAATATCCAAGTGCTTCTCCAACAGATACTCTAGTACAAAGTTGTAATGTAGGCTCGTGGTTATCAGCTAAGCTATCAATGCTCTTAAAAGCCTGACCACCTTGGGTAAAAAGCTGTTCTAAGCGAATTGTAATACCTGAGAACTCTGCCATAGTATCGCTCATCGCTTTAATAACTCGCAACACTAGAAACTCAATCACTCCTGTTTCAATATTTGATAGAGCACGCAACAGCTTATTATTGCTATTGCCTTCACTACCAAAAATTTT
>JAHFUF010000242.1:0-785 GCA_023265235.1 Blastocatellia bacterium | reverse complement strand
TAAAATTAGAGTCAATTTCTAATAGTGCTTTACGTCCAGATGGCTCAACTCCTATTACTGCAAGAGGAACAGGGGTGTTAAGCTTTTTGGCTGTGTCACCAAAAGGCACTTCAAAAACACTCTCAATCTTAAAATCAATATGAGTATCTTCATTAGAAAGCGTTTGAGTAAGGCTAAAAACTATTTGGAAAGGGTAAATGCCAATTAAATCACCTTGATTAAGAGGAGTAGGCGTTTTGGTTGAAATTTGTCGCCCATTAAGATAAGTACCATTAGCACTTTGATCAATCAGAAAAAAACCTGTTTTGTTAGCTACAATTCGAGCATGTTGACTAGATACAACACGATTGTTCAAATGAATTTCACAAGCAGAGTTGCGGCCTAGCAAGATAAATTCTTTTTCTCCCGCCACAAAACTTTTTTCCCATAAATCGCTAGTTTCATCGCTACTAACTTGAAAATTAAGGTTTAATTGACGTTTACCTTTTATATACTTACGTAAAGTATTTCCTAGTAAATCACGAAAAGTTTCTTCCCAACGAGCACCAGGCAAGCAAGAAGACATACTAGTCGATAATTTCACACGCTCAGGTGAAACTTTTGGTAAATTGGTAAATTGGAAGGGTGTGATCCGCCTCATATAGTAAGTAAAATAAATGTCCTACCATAATAGTAGGACATTAGAAAATTTAGACTGTGTAATCTGTGTTATTAGCATTTATATCAATATTTGTACTATTATTTGAAGCATTGCTCTCAACATAAGAATAGCCGTTATAGCGTTG
>JAHFUF010000241.1 GCA_023265235.1 Blastocatellia bacterium | reverse complement strand
GGGCTTAAAGGGATTAAAAGTTTTATCATCCTTAAATATTACTACTGTTACGGGTATAGGTTCATTCTCTGGAATATCAGGATAGAATTGTGATAGGGTGTAGCGGAATTGTTCCATTTTTAGCGTTAATTCTTTAGTCTTTTTCTCATCAGCATTACTTATAACATTAAAATTTTTACTTTGTAGGTTTATCCATTTATCTTTTGCACAAACCTTAGGTGTAAATATAAAAAGGCTAATGAAGCTAATAATGAGAATTATGATAGGAAAAAAGGCTTTATTAATCATAAATACTCTCGTGATAGATAAGGTGATTTTCTTGGTAATTAAGCTAGAGAAAATTAATTATACTACTGGAAGGATTTTTCACGAAAAAAAGTTTTTAATTATCACTGATTGGGAAAAATTATATGAAAAAAATTTTCTACCTACCTATTATTTTATTTGTAGTTTCTATTCTAAGTATTGCTTTACCAATAGTTAACGCGCAAAAACAGGACTCAGAAAACAAAGTGCTAAAAGCTTTGCGGTGGCGACCTATTGGCCCTTATCGCGGCGGGCGTGTTGATGCTGTAACAGGCATTGCTTCTGATATTAATACCTACTATTTTGGTGCGACCGGCGGAGGTGTTTGGAAAACAACAGATGCAGGGGTTAATTGGCAACCAATTACTGATGGTCAAATTGGTACAGGATCTGTAGGAGCAATAGGAGTGTCTGAAAGTGATCCTAATGTAATTTATGTAGGAATGGGTGAAGGCACTGTACGTGGCAATGTCTCGCATGGTGATGGAATGTATAAGTCTACTGATGCTGGTACAACTTGGAAAAATATTGGGTTAAAGGACTCTAGGCATATTCTTAGAGTTCGAGTGCATCCGCGTAATCCTGATATTGTCTATGTGGCAGCACTTGGACATCTATTTGGACAAAATGAAGAACGAGGCGTTTTTCGTTCCACCGATGGTGGTAAAAATTGGCAAAGGGTTCTCTATCGTGATGATAAAACAGGTGCAACAGATTTAGTTATTGATCCTACAAATGCCAATATTCTTTATGCTGGCCTTTGGCAAGTTAGCCGTAGCCCTTATAGTTTAGAAAGCGGCGGTTCAGGTGGTGGACTCTTTAAGTCTACTGATGCTGGTGACACTTGGACAGAATTAACCAAAAATAAAGGTCTACCTAAAGGAATAATAGGTAATGTTGGTGTAGCTGTTTCAGGAGCAAATCAGACCCGTATTTGGGCAATTGTTGAGGCAGAAGAAGGTGGAGTTTTTCGTTCTGATGACGCAGGCAAAACTTGGATGCGTATTAATGAAGACCGTAGCCTACGTCAACGTGCTTGGTATTATTCCAGAATTTATGCTGATCCTAAAAACCTAGACGTGGTTTATGTTCTCAATGTCCAATTTCATAAGTCTAATGATGGTGGACGCACATTTACTACTATTAATGTTCCACATGGAGATAATCACGATCTTTGGATTGCTCCTAATGATTCATCAAGAATGATTTATGGTGATGATGGTGGCGCGTCAGTGTCATTTAATGGTGGTAAAACTTGGACAGAACAGGATCAGGCTACAGCACAATTTTATCGTGTTGCTCTAGACAATGATTTTCCCTACAACATTTATGGTGGGCAACAAGATAACTCTACAGTAAAAATTCCTAGCCGTACTACGGATTTTGGCATAGATCGTCGTCATTGGTATGCAGTTGGTGGAGGCGAAAGCGGTTGGGTTGCTCCACATCCTAAAAACTCAAATATTGTTTTTGCTGGTTCATATGATGGGCTGCTTACTCGCTATGATCGCGCTACAGGACAAACACGAGATATTACAATTTGGCCTGATAATCCTATGGGATATGGGGCAGAGTCGCTAAAGTATCGTTTTCAATGGAATTACCCAATCCTTTTTTCTCCACATGACAGCAATAGTTTATATGCAGCAGGAAATGTTTTATTTAAGTCAACAAATGAAGGTCAAAATTGGGAAGCTATTAGCCCTGATTTAACTCGTGATGATAAAAGTCGTCAAAAACCTTCTGGTGGGCCAATTACTAAAGATAATACTAGTGTTGAGTACTATTGCACCATTTTTACAGTAATGGAATCTCCATTACAAAAAGACCTGATTTGGGTAGGAACAGATGATGGGCTAGTACAAGTTACTAGAGATGGTGGTAAAGGCTGGCAAAATGTAACTCCAAAAGATATGCCAGAATGGATACAGGTTAACAGTATAGAAGCCTCACCACATGACGCAGCTACAGCTTATATTGCTGCAACAAAATATAAGTCTGATGATTTTAGACCCTATTTATACAAAACAAATGACTATGGTAAAACATGGAAAAAGATTGTTAATGGTATTCCTGAACAGGCTTTTACTCGTGTAATTCGCGAAGATCCTAATCGTCGTGGACTTCTTTATGCTGGAACAGAATTAGGAATGTTTGTTTCTTTTGATGATGGTAATGAGTGGCAACCGCTACAAATGAACCTTCCTGTTGTGCCTATTACAGACCTAGCCATACATAAGCAAGAAAAAGACTTGGTAGCCTCTACTCAAGGTCGCAGTTTTTGGATCCTAGATGATTTATCAGTATTACATCAAATGGCTGACAATATTACTAAAGAAGATGTTTATTTGTTTAAGCCAGAAAATACTTACAGGATGCCGGGATTTGGTGCGCAACTGCCACCTACAGCAACTGTAGGGGAAAACCCATCTAATGGTAGTGTCATTTATTTTTACTTAAAGAATAAAATAGAACCTAACACCCAAATGAAACTTGAGTTTTTTGATAGTAGTAATGCTTTGTTAAAAACTTTTCTGGGTAAAGAAAAAGACTCTGAAGCTAAAAAAGACGAAACTCCAAGTAGTGACAAGAAAGACACTTTCCAATATGAAGAAGGATTAAATCGCTTTGTTTGGAATTTCCGCACAGAAAATGCCACCACTTTTCCAGGTATGATTCTCTGGAGCGGTGAAACCCAAGGGCCAAGGGTTGTACCAGGGACTTATCAAGTTAAATTGACTGTTGGAGATAAGACTTTAACACAAAGCTTTGAAGTAAAAAAAGACCCTCGCTTGTCAACAACACAGCAAGATTTTGTTAAACAGTATGAGTTTTTGTTAAAAGTACGTGATAAGTTGACAGAAACTAACGAGGCAATAATTCAAATTCGTGATGTTAAAAAACAGCTTGATGATGCTTCTTCACGCTTTAAAGATCAAGCAGAAGCAAAAAATGTTGTGGATACAGCAAAATCTTTGAAAGAAAAATTAACTGCTATAGAGGAAGAACTCTATCAAACTAAAAATAGAAGTTCTCAAGACCCATTAAACTTTCCTATTAAGCTAAATAATAAGCTTGCTGCTCTAGGTGATACCGCAGGTGATAGTGATTACGCGCCAACATCACAAGCTTATGCGGTTTATCAGGAAGTTAGTACAAAAATAGACGTTCAATTACAAAAGTTAAATGAAGTGTTAAGTACAGATTTGACACAGTTTAACCAATTTGTAAAAGAGAAAAATGTTCCTGCAATAATGTTAAAAAACAAAAAGTAAGGGCGAACTGTTCGCCCTCTTATTTTGGTGTTCGCCCTTTTATTTAGAAATTATATTTGATATTTGGAGAAGGTTATGTCAAATCCATTTGATTATACAGGTAAGGTGGTTTTTGTTTCTGGTGGAACTAGTGGGATTAACTTAGAGATTGCACATGCTTTTGCTCGTAATGGGGCAAAAGTGTCTGTTATTTCTCGCTCTCAAGAAAAAGTTAATGCTGCTGTTAATGAGCTAAAAAGTCATGGTGGTGAAGCCATAGGCTTTTCAACAGATGTTCGTGATTATGCTAAAACCCAAGAAACTCTTAAACAAACTCATGAGCAATTGGGGTTAATAGATGTATTAGTTTCTGGTGCAGCAGGCAATTTTGCTGCTCCAGCAATGGGAATGTCTGCTAATGGGTTTAAGTCTGTTATAGATATTGATGTAATGGGTACATTTCATGTTTTGCATTCTGCCTTTGAATATTTAAGAAAACCTGGTGCTTGTATGATCAATATTTCTGCCCCACAAGCTTATAACCCAATGGAATTTCAGATGCATGTTTGCGCTGCTAAAGCGGGTGTAGATATGATAACTCGTGTTGCAGCAATGGAATGGGGTGCTATGGGTATTAGGGTAAACTCTATTTCACCTGGCCCTATTGATGATACTGAAGGGATGAAAAGACTAGCTAGCACAAAAGAACTTCGCCAATTAGTAATAGATTCTGTACCACTAGGGCGTTATGGGACAAAACAAGACATTGCTGATGCTTGTCTGTGGATGGCTAGTCCAATGGCTTCTTATGTAACAGGAATAGTGTTACCTGTTGATGGAGGCTGGGGTTTAGGCGGCACTAGTGTTTCTAATGCAGGAATGAAAAAAATGCTTGGGTTTTAAGTAGGGCGAACTGTTTGCCCTCTTAAGATAAAGAAGGGCGAACAGTTCGCCCCTACATTTTTTCATCTAGAAGGTGTTTCAATATTATTTATTGCTCGTTGTGCAGCAGCACGTACTGTGTCAGCACGGTCGCTTTTTACAATTTGCTTTAATATACCAACTACAGAATTATCCCCTAATACAGACAAAGCCTCTGCGGCATTAGCTCGTACTGTGTCTTCTTTGTCAGATAAAGCTGCTACTAGGGCAGGGGCTGCTTCACGCAGCCCAAGTGCTTTTAATGCTAAGGCGGCGGCGGCCCGACGCTTTGGAGATACTTTTGACTGAAGCGAATCTAAGACCTGTGGTAAAGCTGCTTGGCCAATCCGCCCTAAAGCACTAGCAACACTAGCCCGAACAATAAAACGCTCATCATCCAATGCTGTAACCAAAGGCTCAATGGCGCGTTGATCGCCAATCTCAGCCAGCACTATAACTGCAAGTACACGTAAAGACTCGTCTGTATCAGTTAATAAATGACATAAACTGTCTACTGAATCTTTACCAATGGTAGCTAAAGCACGAGCTACACCATAACGATTAGCTCCACGAGTGTCTTTTCTCAGTGCCTCAATCATAGGATTAACTGCGGCTGAACCCATTTTGCTAAGTGCTTGACAGGAATAATAACGGGCAGGTGCTGCGGAGTCTCCTAAAAGAGGGATTAGCGCACCAATCGCACTTTCTGGACGCAAATGACCTAGTACCCTAGCCGCTTGTGCCCTAGCACGCCAGTTACGCGAGGCTAGAGTTTTGGTTAATGCTGGGATAGCTTTGTCAGAAGAAAGTTTAATTAATGAATCTGCTGCTAATGCTCCTAATGATACATCATAACTAGTCAGCGTTTTTACTAGGGGTTCAGCCGCTTTTTCATCTCCTAAGTTGCCTAATGCTACAGCAGCAGTTGCCCTAATAGGGGCGTTTTCATCGTCGAGTACAGAAATTAGGCTTTCTGTAGCACGATGGTCTTTTAGTTTTGCTAATGCTTTAATGCTCTCCAATTGAGTTGCAACCTCAGGATCATGTAGAGCAGTAATTAAAAGGGGCACAACTTCTTTTATCCCCATTCGACCTGATAAATTAGCCGCATCAGCACGAGTGCGCCAATCACTAGACTGTAACCTAGTTGAAATAGTATCAATGTTAATACCCAAGGTTTTTAGGGATTCAATCGCCGCTACTTTTACACTTGGAGTAGAATCTTCAAGCAGTGCAATCAAAGGCTCAATGGCCGCACGGTCGCCAAATCCACCTAGGGCTTGTGCTGCTTCAGTTCTTACTTGAGGATCGCGATGACCTAAAGCTGCTACCAAAGGTTCTAAGCTAGATGGTATTCCTAGTGCCGCTAACCAACGAGCCGCAGCCCTTGGAGTTTGCCAACTAGGACTTTTTCCATTCCTAATAGCCAGGGATAGGTTATCAATAGTTACACCCATTTTATTTAATGCTAAATCTATTATTGGGCGAGTTTGTCCTTGTGAATCTTTACGGACACGGAAAAGTGCGTCAATGGTTTCTACTTGCTCAAAGCTAGCAATAGCTTTGATTAAAGCCTCGCCTATCTCACGATCACGGGCTAATAATAAACGCTCAATTAACATAGAAGGTATTTTTAAGCTCTTTGTGTCAGATAAAGCTTGAATTGCGGCTAGTTGAACTTGATTATCTTCGTCTGTAAGTAGAGTTTTTAGGGCTTCAATTGTTTTATCAGTGCGTAAACGGCTTAGGGCGGGAATAATTTGAAATAGAACCTTTTCATCTCTAGGAGTTTCTGCTCGTGTGGTTTGTAAAAGTTTAACTAAGGTGTCTGCTGAACCTAGATCATCTGCCTGACATAGAATTTCAATTAGTTGACGTTTGATAGACAGGTTTACTTGCTGCTCTAAACTAGTTAACAGACTACTAAGAGATTCTCTTTCTCCAAAATGATAGAGTGCAATAGAGAAAATTTCTTTAGTATCAGGTTTTAACTCTCGTGCTGTAATTAGGTAATTAACCGCTTTATGGTCATTTAATTTTACTAAGGACATCGCACTTGTCCAACGAACATTTATATTTTCATCAGTTAACATAGGGGCAATAAACTCTAATGCTCTAGGGTTATCACTAGCACTAATTGCCTTGATAGCTTGCTCGCGTACAAAAGCGTTTTCATCTAAACGCATTTCATATAACAAACTAGTACATTCTTTAATAAAACCCTTTTCTGAAACGTGTTTTTGGCTAGCAATATCAGCAATTGCTAAAGCTGCACTACCACGAACAAAAAAGTAAGAATCCTTAGTTGTTTTAGGGATTTCTAGTAGTAAATTAGTACGTTTTTCTTCAGGAAGCTCAACGATTAACTGTAAGGCACGAGTACGAATTAACCAATCAATGTCTTTTAATGCACGAGTTATAAAACCAACTAACTCAGGGTGGTTTGCTTCAGCAAGTCTATTTAATGCTTCAAAACGTTCTTCGGCTGTTCCTGTTTCAAACTGTTTTACTGAGTCAGTAGTAATAGCTAATGGTTGAGAAGGAGTTGCTTGCTCAGGTTTTTGTTCTGTTGATTTTTCTACAGTTTTTTCTATTTTAGGCTTAGCTTTTTTGCTGCGTTTATTTTGAGCTAAAACAGGGCTAGGTATAGATAAGGTAAAAGCTAAGAGAAGGATTAATACCAAGTATTTATAGGGTCGTGAAAAAAAAACTCTTTTGCCACTTGGTGTTTTAAGAAGTTCTAATTGGCTCTTAAGCCTTGAAAAGGCTTGCATAGTATAACCCAGAGTTTTTTGTAATAAATAGATTGCTAAACTCTTAGCCCCAAAGGGGCGATATACCTTTAGCTTGGCACGTAAGTGCCAAGAACTATTGTAAATAAAGA
>JAHFUF010000240.1 GCA_023265235.1 Blastocatellia bacterium | reverse complement strand
TTGGCCTAGGCCATAGGCGTTTGTCAATAATTGATCTTTCTGCGGCTGGTCATCAGCCTATGTCATCGTTAGATGGCCGTATTTGGCTAACTTTTAACGGTGAGATTTATAATTATTTAGAAATTCGTCAGGATTTAATTTCCCGTGGTCATCGTTTTCGCTCTAATACGGACTCAGAAGTAATTATTGCTGCTTATCAAGAATGGGGAGAACAATGTGTAATTCGTTTTAATGGTATGTTTGCTTTTGCCATTTGGGATATAACCCTAGAAAAACTTTTTATTGCTAGAGATAGACTAGGGATTAAACCTGTCTATTATGCTCAAACTAAACAAGGTTTTGCTTTTGCTTCTGAGATTAAAGCACTACTTACATTGGGCTTACCAAGAGAAATAGATCTAAGCGCGTTACATCAATACCTAACTTTCCTTTGGGTGCCAGACCCCAAAACCCTATTTCAAGGTGTTTATAAACTCCCGCCAGCACATTACCTAAGCTATCAACAGGGTGAAATGGTGGTTACTGAATATTGGGATATTAAGTTTGACGAAGACAATCGCCATACAGAAGAATATTGGGCTGATGCTGTATTAGCAAGCTTACGCGCTGCCACCAAGTCACAATTAGTAAGCGATGTGCCATTAGGAGCTTTTTTGTCTGGAGGAATAGACTCCTCTAGCCTTGTAGCCTTGATGTATAAAGCAACAGGAAGACAAGTTAACACTTATACTATTGGTTTTACTAGCGAAGATTTAAGCTATGATGTTATTCCTGATGATGTTAAATATGCTAGGCAACTAGGAAAGCTATTTAAGACTAACTATCATGAAACAATTCTAAAACCTGAAGTTTTTGATCTTTTGCCCAAACTAATCTGGCATATGGATGAGCCTATTGCTGATCCTGCAATTATCACAAGTTTTCTTATTTGTCGTGCTGCTAGAGAAACGTTAACAGTTTTGCTTAGTGGAATGGGTGGCGATGAGATCTTTGCTGGCTATCCAAGACATCTAGCTATAAAACTAGCAGAGATTTATAACTTAGTCCCTTCACAAATTACACAAACGATTGTGTCAGCTTTGCCTGCATCAAAACCAGGCCCGTTTAATTCTATCCTGCGTAACCTACATAAGTTAGCTAAATCAGCTAATTTACCTTTTCAAGCACAATACCTTGGCTATGGAACATACTTTACAAATGAAGAAAAACAAAAGCTTTATAGTCAAGACCTACGCCAAGCCACAGAAAGATTTAATGCTTATGAAAAGCATGAGCATTTTTTTAATCGGGTTAAATCAGAGCATTGGATTAATCAAATGCTTTATATTGATACCAAGCTATTTCTACCTTGTTTAAACCTAGCCTATACAGACAAAACCAGTATGGCGACATCTTTAGAAGTGCGTGTTCCATACCTTGATCACGAGCTAGTAGAGCTAAGCGCACGCATTCCAGCAGAACTAAAGTTGCGAGGTTTTACTCGAAAGTATATACTCAAACGCGCTCTTAATTCAGTGTTGCCTAGTTCAATTATTAACCGTAAAAAAGCTGGTTTTAGTGCTCCGTTGCGTGCTTGGCTAAGGCGTGATTTTGCTGAATTAGTAGCCGATTTACTTTCACCATCAAGGTTACGCTCGCGTGGTTTTTTTGATCCTAGTGAAGTAAAGCGTGTGATTGATGCTAATAACCAAGGTAGGGAAGATAATAGCTTAAAGATTTTTCAATTATTATCTTTTGAAATCTGGTATCAGCAATTTATTGAAAACAGGAATTAGTTTTGTGTTAGAAGCCGAACAATTAAAATTAAAAGTCCGTGATTTTTGGAATGAAAACCCTTGCGGAACTAAGTTTGCCCAAATAGAAGTAGGAACAGTAGAGTTTTTTGCTGCCATTGAAAAACACCGTTATGAAACCGAATGGCATATTCCAGAAATGGCACAGTTTTCTACTTGGCAAAATAAAAAAGTCTTAGAAGTAGGTTGTGGCTTAGGCACTGATGCTGTTGAGTTTGCCCGTGCTGGAGCAGATTACACAGGGATAGATTTAACCCCTAGATCAATTGAGTTAGCACAAAAACGATTTCAACAGCAAAACCTACCTGCAACATTTCAAGTCGCAGATGGAGAGAACCTCCCATTTCCAGATAATCATTTTGACCTAGTTTATTCTCATGGAGTACTACATCACACTCCAGACACACAAAAAGCCATTAATGAAGTTCATAGAGTAATAAAGCCTGGTGGAAAAGCCTTGATAATGCTCTACCATCGTAACTCTTATAATTACTATGGGAATATTATGTTTTTCCGTCGTTTAGGAGCGCGAGTACTAAAATATAGTTGGGGGCCAAGGTTTGTTAACTTAATCACTAAAGAAGATATTAATGCACTAAAACGCTTGCAAAGCGATATGAAAAAAAATACTGACCATTTCCTTTCCAAAGAAGAGTTTCTTAACCAAAACACTGATGGAGCAGGTAATCCATTAGCTAAAGTCTACAACCGTAAAGAAGCCTCTCAATTATTCTCTCGTTTTAGTCAAGTAGCCACTGAAGTAAGATTTTTAAATAAACGCTGGCTCCCCGTGCTAGGGAAATTACTGCCTAGAGCTATTGAGTCACCTTTGGCTCGCCTTTGGGGTTGGCATTTATGGATTATTGCAAACAAATAGGTTTTAGAAATGGGAAAAAGTATTAGAAAAAAAATAATCTCCTTTTGGCAAAACATTCCTGAACCTCCTGCCGAAGCTGAAACATTAACACCAAAGTATAAAGTAATGATTATTCTATTA
Source organism: Blastocatellia bacterium (assembly GCA_023265235.1). Lineage (GTDB taxonomy): Bacteria > Acidobacteriota > Blastocatellia > Chloracidobacteriales > JADJPF01 > JADJPF01. Next base: position 4,601 of record JAHFUF010000240.1, on the reverse strand, counting down.
ATTTTTTCTTTGGCTTGTTTGGTACGCTATCTTCATTTCTTTGACCTATTACCTCTAATAAAAACAGGACAACAAGATTTTGCAGGTTTAACCAGAATACATGACGGTTTTGCAACTGAGATTCTTAACAAAGGCATACAAGGTGTATTTCCTAAAGAAGTTCCTCCTGGTGACACAAGCTTGTTGCTTTATCCTCCAGGCTACCCTCTTTTTCTAAGTGCTATTTACACTTTAACTAGTAGAAACCCTCTTGGAGTACAGCTTGCCCAAGGATTACTAGATGCTGTTGCAGCAGTATTAGTATTTTTTATTGCATTAGAGCTTTTTAACCGCACTATTGCTACAATTGCTGGGTTATCAGTCGCAATATCTCATCATTTAGCCTACTACTCACTCTTATTATTACCTGATGGGTTAGTGTCTGTTTTTATTATGGCTGGGACACTTTTACTTATTCGAGGTTATAAAGTTAGCTGGCATAAAGAAAAAGGTTATAAAGAGCTTTTTTTAGCAGGTGCTTTTTATGGGCTTTCCTGTTGGTTACGTCCTAATGCAATGTTGCTTTTTGTGTTTTGGATAATTGCATTTTTATTGATGCGTAAATCTGTAGTCGAAATGCCCAAGCGGCTTGGGTTGTTAGTACTAGGAACAGCCATAGCAATTGCTCCTATTACAATTAGAAATTTTCAGCTATATGGTGAATTTGTTCCTATTACATTAAACATAGGCAATATTTTACAAATGGGGTTAGGTGAAGAAGACCCTTCCCTAGGACTACCTGCAACAGACAATGAGACTTTAGTTTGGGATGCAAAAAATTATAATCGCCCTGATTATGCAGGAAACCTTGTTTCACCTGATGGGTTCTTAAGAGAGCGCGATCGTGTTAGACGAAGTACTAAAATCATTTTAGAACGCCCTTTTTGGTATATGGGAGTAATGCTAAAGCGAATTAATTTACTGACAAAGTATTCTGCTTTTGCTCCTTTAATTCGTCTTGAGTTGCCAGAAAAAAAAGCTCTTTTTAGTGAATACAAAGAAAAGTATGGTCAAGTAGTTGGGACATTTAGCTATTATAGCGACTATGGAACTGCGGCAGATTACTTCCGTCCATTAGTAAGAGCATTACAACGTATATTTAAGGAAAGCCTTTGGATTTTTATTTTACTAGGACTAATAATTAGCACAAAAAAACCTCATACTTGGTTATTGATAGCCACTGTGCCACTCTATTATTTGCTCTCACAATCGACAATACATTCAGAATTCCGTTATGTTTTGCCTGCACATTGTCTTTTGTTTATTTTTTATTCAGTGACTTTCTACACTATTTTTGTAGCACTACCACGGCAACTGCGACAGAAAATAACAACACCTGATTATGCTAGCCGCTTAGATATATCACCATTTGAACAGCTTACTGTTGCTAGTAAAAGCATTGGTGAAAAAATTACTAGCTATGATCCAAACATATTAAACTTTGATGAAGAATCAAAAACCTTAGAATCTCCTATTCTTGGACAAGAACCTGTTGAGAAAAGCTTTTCTCAGCGTCCAAGTCGTGTGACAATTACAGGTATTCCTATTGATAACCTCTCACAAAAAGAGACTTTAGAAACCATAGATCGCTATATTAATCAAAAACAAAAAAGCCGTTTAATGGTAGTAGTAAACGCCTCTAAACTAGTATTAGCACAAGAAGACAAAGAGCTTAGACAAATTATTCTTGGTGCTGATATTGTTACGGCTGATGGAATGTCTGTAGTATGGGCTTCTAATTTCTTGGGTAAACCATTAAAGGAAAGAGTTACAGGAATTGATACATTTGAGAACCTAGTAGAAATGGCAGCACAAAAAGGTTATTCAGTATACTTTTTAGGAGCAAAACCTGATGTAGTAGAGGCTTTGGTTAAGCATTACCAAGAAAGCCTACCTAACCTAAAGATTGCTGGTTATCATGATGGTTACTTTGGTAGTAATGAAGTTGTAATTGACGATGTTAAGAAAGCATCTCCAGATATTCTTTTTGTAGCAATGGGGTCACCTCGTCAAGAAAAATGGCAATCAGTTAATTTAACTAAGCTAGCAGTGCCTTTTACTATCGGTGTAGGAGGCAGTTTTGATCATATTACTGGATTTTCCCGCCGCGCACCAAAATGGATGCAACAATCTGGGTTAGAATGGCTCTATCGTTTGGCTCAAGAACCTGGTCGTTTATGGCAACGCTATCTTGTAGGCAATACCAAGTTTATTTTATTAGTACTAAAAGAAAGAAAAATGTAGGGTGAGCACTTTGCCCATACATTTATGTGATGTCTATTCTATTTTTTACTTCCCCACATAACAATATTCCAAGCTATCCAACGCAACCCTGGTATTTGAGTTAGTAGACTATCTATTTTCTGTAGAGGTTTAAACCACCAAAGAGATTTTTCAGATTCACGTAGGATTCTTTTCCAGTAACGATCTGAATTAGGATCAACACGATCTATCAAGTAGTATTTAAGAAAAATAGCTAGTGATAAAAGCCAAAACTCTTGATGTCCAACATCAGCAAAGTATTTTTTAGCTAACTCTAGATCCGCTATTGTCAAAGGGCTTTCGTCTTCAGTGCGTACCTTGGTAGCCATTTTTCTATAGACATTTATCACAGGATTATAGGTAAGAGGATCCCAAGAATAAAACTTTCCTCCTGGTTTGAGAGTTTCCTGTACTTGTGCAAAAAGTTTTCCTCTATCAGTAATATGATGAAGTAAATTAGCAATATAAACAAAATCAAAAGTATTTGGAGCAACGTTAAGGGATTCTGCGGCACAGACTACGCCATTTATTTTCACTCCATAAGATTTTCCTAGCTCTATTGCCAGTTGCACCATTTGAGGAGAAATGTCTACCATAGTAACTTCAGCCCCTAAAAGTGCGAAGTAGACTGAAGATTCTCCTAAGCCAGCACCAACATCTAAAACCTTTTTTCCTTTTAATGAACCCATTTGAGAGAGAATAAAACGATTTTCTGGTGCAGTAAGGGCTTCAAAGGCTGCTCGTACCTCTACTTCTGATAGTTTAGTGTTCTTAGCCCATTCATCGTGAAAGGCTGCTTCTTTTTGATGAATATCAGAAGTGTTAATACTCATTAGACGCGCTCCTTTAAGACTTCTTTACTATCTTTATTAGGTAAATGGCTAACTATTCCTCGTCTTGGGGGGTTACTTACTACGAGGTTAGCATATTCTCTAACTATGTAGATAGGACGCTGTTTAATTTCATCATAAATGCGGCCAATATACTCACCAGTAATTCCTAAACAAAGTAGTATGGTACCACCAATTAGACTTTGTAAAATTACTAGTGTTGCCCAACCTGGAACTAAATCGTGATAAACTATTGCTCTAATGAAAGCATACAATCCATAACCAACACCAAACCAAAAAACCATAAACCCCAATACCATAGCCATTCTTAGAGGAACACTGGAAAAAGATAAAATGGCATCCCAAGCAAATTTCATCATTTTATAAACAGGATATTTTGTTTGGCCAGCAATTCTAGGAGGACGTTCAAAAGGGATTGCAATTTGAGAAAAACCTATCCAAGCAATCATTCCTCGCAAAAATCTTTGTCCTTCTCGTAAATGAGAAAGCGCATTAACTACATTCTTTGACATCAACCGAAAATCCCCTGTATTAGCTGGAATATCTTTATGGATAAATCGGCGCATCATTCTATAAAAAACATTGGCAGTAACACGCTTAAATGCTGTTTCTCCATAACGTTTGGTTCGTTGAGCAAAAGCAACATCATAGCCTTCACGATATTTTTCTAACATTTCAAGGATAAGTTCTGGCGGGTCTTGTAGGTCTGCATCCATAACCACAATAGCATCACCTATAGCGTGATCTAGCCCTGCGGTTAGTGCTGCTTGATGACCAAAATTACGAGCTAGGTCTATTACCTTTACACGTGGGTCTACAATTGCCCATTCAAAAAGTAGAGAATAAGTTAAATCTCTACTACCATCATTAACTAAAACCCATTCTACTGGGCAAGGCAATTTCTCTGCTAATTCTTCTAAGCTTTTTTGTAAATAAGGAAAAACTTCTTGTTCATTATAAATAGGGATTACTAGAGACAAAAGCTCTGGGTTAGATCTAGGTTGTAAGGGCATATAATTGTGTTGGTTTTTCATGTTCTATTTGTTTCCAAATAGAATAATGTTCTAACAATTAATTTCTTGCAAGCATTATTACTAGGACAAACTAAAATAATTCAAATAAGCCATAGATAAAAGACATTATCAGGAATAATGAAATGTAGGGGCGAACCTATGTGTTCGCCCTTCTTTATTTGATATTTAAGAAAGGCGAACACATAGGTCACTGGTGTCAACTTAAGAATAAGATTTTTGTAATGAGTAAGTTAATATCTTAGCCCCGAAAGGGGCGAAACAACCTTTAGCTTGGCACGTAAGTGCCAAGAACTAGTGTAAATAAAGAGTTTAGAGTTGCGTTAGGGACGATACAACAATAACAAGAATTGTGCCGTCCCTAACGGGACTCTACATTATGTTTATTACTAGCTTGGCACTCACGTGCCAAGCTAAA
>JAHFUF010000239.1 GCA_023265235.1 Blastocatellia bacterium | reverse complement strand
AAAAGATAATTTTGCAAATGATCAAACGTCTCCTAGTTCATCAACAAATACTGACGATGAAAAGACGACAAACCCCCAAGCACTAGTAAAATCTGAAAACAAGTCTATGGTTGGGGCATCAATGAAAACCAAAGTTGGCTTGGGGTTTGGGTTAGCATTAGGGATAACAGCAATTAGTTCTTATGTGATTTTTCGGCTAATGAATCGAGTAAAAATCGAAGGTTTAGAAAATATTCCTATAGAACATGAAAATGTACTTTATTGCCTAAACCATAATTCAATGTTAGATAATTTTGCTTTTGAAACCACAGTTTATTTGCCTAAAATTTTTTTCCAGCCAGAATATTTACCCATAAACTTAGCAGATCGCAAAAACTTTTTTGGCGATCCTGCATCACGTAAGCTAAAAGATAAGGTAATGGGGGTTTTAGGAAAACATTTTTTTGCTCACCTTAGGGCTTATCCAGTAGATCGCAAAGAAGGTGATATGGGTCAAGTAGACAAATGGGTAGAGCTATTAAAACAAAATATTGTGGTTGTTTTTCCTGAAGGAACACGCTCACGTAGCGGCCAAATCGCCGAAGGTAAACCAGGTGTAGGCAAACTGATTTACCAAGCACGCCCTACAGTCATTCCTGTACGTATGATTGGTATGGATGAGATTTTAGCAGTAGGAAAGATCATTCCTCGTGCTTTTCGCACTGTTAAAATTGTGATTGGAAAGCCTATGGATTTAACTGAATGGATCAACTATCCATTACCTAGTGACCCAGGAGAACGTTATGGGCTTTTTAAAGGTATTGCTGATGAAGTAATTGATACGATAAAAGCATTGAAACCAGCAGAAAAATAAATTTAACAAAGGACAATAGGGGCGAACTGTTCGCCCTTTTTTAGAACCATAAATTTATGACACAAGCAAAACAATATCACTCTCATGGTACAGGTCAGGTTCAACCTACTGATTTTAAGCGTATTGGAGAAAATGTAATTTTTGAAGCTGGTACATTAATTTTTCACCCTGAAGGTATTTTATTAGGCAATAATATTTATATTGGACATTATACAATTCTAAAAGGATATTATAAAAATGAAATGGTGATAGAGGACAATGTTTGGATTGGTCAACAATGTTTTTTTCATAGTGCTGGAGGCATTTATATTGAAGAAAACGTTGGGATTGGCCCAGGAACACAGATTTTAACTAGTCGTCATAGCGAAGAGGGACGCGAAACTCCTATTTTATTTAGTAGCTTAGAAATGGCACCAGTACGAATTGGGCGCAATAGTGATATAGGAGTAGGTTCAATTGTACTGCCTGGGGTTACCATCGGAGAAGGCTGCCAAGTCGGGGCAGGCTCGGTAGTGACAGCGAACACTGAGCCTTTTTCAGTAGTTGCTGGCACGCCCGCAAGGTTACTCCGCCTACGCTAACTTTAGAAATATCTTCCTTAATTTCCTTAACTTTGTCTGTAGTTGGAGGAACAAGTCCATTCAGTTGATAGTAAATTATTGTTTGTCCATAAAGTTCAGTTGAATGACTAACAGATTTATTCCAAAGAAGTTGCTCTTGATTAATAGCATTTTCACTTAACTCAGCAAGTTCTGCTGAACCTTCAGAAACAGACTGTTTTAATACCTCAACAATTTTATCTTTAGTTGGATATTGTTTAGTTGTTAATTCAATAGTTTTTGTTTCTCCCTTTATTGCATTAACAAAAGAGAAGTTATGACTAGCAACATGTAGCATTTGTTCTGCAAAGCTTGGTGTTTTGCTACTAGGGTGAACGTGATAACGATCCGCAGGAAAGTTTTCTGCCATTTCTACTAACTTTTGATTTACCTCGCTCCAACGGTCTATAAAACCATGTTTAATAGCACAGGATTCAGGTTGAGATGGAGCAAAAAACATAGGTTTTATATTATCATGGCTACTTAAGCCTAAGGTTAATAATGCGACCAATGACCATTTAATTACTAAACGACGATTTTTTCTCATGACCTGAACTCCTTTCCTTGGTTAGTGGCAGAAGCTGTATATCCAAAAAGTGTGCCAGAGTTTATAAAAAGCTAAGTGTCTTTATTAGTTGATTTAGGAAATTTTGGGCAAAATAGAAATAAATTTTGGTGCCCGCTTATGGGATTACGCTGTTCAAACTTGAAAAAGTTTGTAACTTTTCCGAATATTTTCCGAAATATTTTTGTAATTTTATTTGTATATTACATATTACAAAAATATTTTATCTATACTTGTTTCTTAGTCTCCATAGCTACGTGATTTAGCACTTAGGATAAAAGAAAGCTCCAGGAAAATCAGCCGCCTCTTGCTTTTTCTTGCCGCTCCACTGCTCTATATCAATTCTATAAACTGTTGTTTGCTCTAGTTCTGGGCAAGTTATTTCTTGATAGTCTTTTCCTACTGTTAAATGAGGGAAGTATTTTTTTAATAGTAAATCTAGGGCATGACGTGCTTCTAGTTCATCTTCAATTATTGTTACTGTACCAAAAATAACCACACCACAATATTCTACACTCATTGCTTTAGCGGTTTTAGCTGGGAGAAATCTACCCATTTCACTAATACTAAAACATACACGTTGATTAAGCTCAGCATTGGCTCTAGTGCGGCCTTGGTGGGCAGTATGCAGGTAAATCACATGTTTTTCTTCATCATAAGCAAAAATATTGGTATTAATAAATGGTTGACCATTATAAACCGTAGAGAAAGAGCCAAAAGGGGTTTTATGTAGTTTTTCATAAATCCAAGTTTCGTCTGTTACTTCTCTATCTTGTCGGCGGACTTGGTTGTAAGGTAAGGTTGCGTAATCTTTAGCCATTGATTTTAGTGCCCTTCTTAAAAATTTAATAAATTTAATAAATTCGATTTTAACTAAAAATGGCTTTACTACAAGAGCCATTTTTAGTTAAAATTACAGAACCATTTTGATTTCAATTTTTCAATTTTAAATTACTGTAGGGGGTAGACCTATGTGTCTGCCCTTCTTTAGAGTCAATAGTGTTGTGACAAATGACCAAATATACAAAAAAAATTGCTTTTGCAAATATTCCATTAAATCCTGATAGGGATGTGGCTCTTTACCAACAGTTATATGATGGGTTAAGAGAAGCTATTTTAACAGGGCATTTAAGGGCTAAAACTAGATTGCCTTCAACTCGTACTTTGGCTAAAGAACTTAATATATCGCGAAATACGGTGATGAACGCTTTTGAGCAATTATTGATGGAAGGCTATTTAGAAGGCAAAGTAGGCTCAGGCACTTATGTTGCACAAACTTTGCCAGATGAGTTACTTCATACTAGTTTTGCTAAAGAAAAAACTAAAAACATAACCCAAAAAAATTCGGGACTATCAAAAAGAGGCCAAATGATAGCAAGTATTCCTGTTTCTGTTGCACAACGCTATAGAATGAGTCTAGATAACGATAGCCCAACGCCTTTTCAAAACGGGCTACCAGCCTATGACGAGTTTCCTTTTCGCATGTGGACAAAGATGGTAGCAAATTGTTGGAGCAACTTACCAAGAAAAATTTTTGGTTATGGTGCATCAGGTGGTTACAAGCCCTTGCGTGAAGCAATTGCCAACCATTTAGCTACTACACGAGCAGTAAAATGTTCTCCTGAACAAGTAATTATTGTTAGTGGCTCGCAACAGGCACTAGACTTAACTGCTCGATTGCTTTTGGATCCAGGAGATCATGTTTGGGTAGAAGATCCGTGCTATATGGGAGCTTACAATGCACTGCAAGCCGCAGGAGCAAAAATCATTCCTGTACCAGTTGATAATGAAGGGATAGATGTTAGCCAAGGAATAATTAAATCATCTCAAGCACGTTTAGTTTATGTTACTCCTTCACATCAATTTCCCTTAGGAATGGCTATGAGTTTAGCTAGACGAGTGGCATTACTTGAATGGGCTAAGAGCAGTAATGCATGGATTGTAGAAGACGACTACGACAGTGATTTTCGTTATGTTGGCCGCCCAATAGCTGCACTACAAGGGCTTGATAGCGAAGGGCGAGTAATTTATATGGGCACGTTTAGTAAAGTGCTTTCTCCTACGTTAAGACTTGGCTATTTAGTAGTCCCTACTAGCTTAGCAGATGCCTTTACTAGTGCTAAGGCACTTTCTGATAGGCATAGCCCACAGGTAGAACAAATAGTTTTAACAGATTTTATTGTAGAAGGTCATTTTTCCCAGCATATCAGACGGATGCGAGCACTATATTCAGAACGTCAACAAGCCTTAATTGAAGCAGCTAAGCAATATGCTTCAGGTTTATTAACAGTTAATGCTAATGAAACAGGAATGCATGTAATTGGCTGGTTGCCAGATGGAAGTGATGATGTAGCTATTTCCAAAAAATTAATCAGCAAGCAAATTATTGCTTATCCTTTGTCTATGTACTCAATAGAAGCAAAACAGAAACCAGGGTTAGTACTTGGTTATGCAGGCTTTAGCTCAGAAGATATTTTCTTAGCAATGAAAAAACTAGCTTTAGTTTTAGAAAATATATAGTAGGGGGCGAACCTGCGTGTTCGCCCTCTTAAGATAAGAAAGACACAGAGGGCAGACACATAGGTCTGCCCCTACAGTATTACTCATCGTCATCATCTTGGGTATAAACTTGTGGTAGAGGGTTGTCTACTTTAGGACGAGCAGCACGATTACCTAGTTCAGCGGCTGTTAAATAAATGGTACGAGTAACTTTTTCCATCTTTTGATAATCAATTTTTTCTACGCTATCAGAAGGACGATGGTAGTCTTCGTGTACACCATTAAAGTAGAAGATTATTGGAATACCTTTTTGGGCATAATTAAAATGATCACTACGGAAGAAAAATCTGTTAGGGTCATTTGGGTCGTCATATTTGTAATTAAATTTCAAATTTAGGTTTGATGAATTATTAACAGATTCACTAACTTGCCCAAGTTCACTACTCATAAGCTTTGAGCCAATTACATAAATTTCATCTGGGCCAGAAAGCTCATTATTAGCAGAATTATTGTTATCAGCTTTTTTACTGCGCCCAATCATATCAATGTTTAATTGAGTAATTATCTTGTCTATTGGCACAGTAGGAAATTTTGTTAAGTAGCGTGATCCTAGTAAACCTTTTTCCTCACCACAATGCCAAACAAACATAATAGAGCGTTTAGTACGAGGAGCATGTGAAAAAGCTTCTGCTAGTTGTAGTACTGCTACTGTTCCAGAGCCATCATCATCAGCACCATTAAAAATTTTATCGCCAATTATTGAATTGTTAACCCCTACGTGGTCATAGTGTGCGCCAATAGCAACATATTCATCTTTTAATGTTGGGTCACTGCCTTCTAAAACCCCAATTACATTTTGTGTTGATAGTATTTCTTTTTTAGCTGCTATTTTTAATGTAACTTTTTTTGTTTCCTTTAGAGCAAAAGGAGCAATTGCTTGAGGAGAATCATTGAAAATAGAAATAGCATATTGGCTTTCTTTATTAAAAAGCTTGTCTAGTAGTTTAGGGGACAAAGTAACAATAGGAATAGAGATGTTTCTTTTATTTAATTTGTCAAAAACCACCACTCCTTTTTCTTCATAACGAGATGCATTTCTTTCCCAGTCAGCCAAAGCCATAAAATCAGGTACTACAATTATACCTTTACCCCCATGTTTATCTATGTAGCTATAAGGATCATCCCAGTCTTCTCCAGATTTTCCAGTTAAATCTTTATTAGGAAGCACGCCTTTAGGGAACTCACCTAGTATGACCACTATTTTATCTTTAATGTCAATATTTTGATAGGGGTTAATATTTTTAGATTTAATTACCCAACCATGACTAGCAAATACAAGAGAAGCAGTGATATCGGCAGCATTAGGGAAAGCTAAAAAGTCTGCTCCAGGTTTATAGGTTTCACCTTCAATTTCAATACTAGTATTACTCACATCTGTTTTACTACGAGTTATTGACATTTTTTGAAAGAAAGATCCACTATCTCCTCCAGGTTTTAACCCCCAACGGGAAAGATTCATCGCTATAAACTTGGCTGTCATATCAAGACCCCTAGAGGGCGTGTCACGGCCTTCCATTTCATCTGAAGCAATAAAGTAAAGGTAATCCTTTAGTGCTGAAGCAGTAATGATATTGATACCAGAATTAGGATCAGGGTCTGCTGGATTATGTGCTTGAGCGTAATTTATTGGACTAAGTAAAAGACAAAACAATAACAAATTAACTAAAAACTTCCTCATTCTTCCTCCTAAAAATTCTAACAGAGCGGGATATTATTGGCGGTATATAATTTTTTTAAGAAACTCTAACTAGATTGCGTTTAATGTCTATAACTAAAAGGTTAAGTTAGATAGTCGTAAATTATATAATTATTTTATATTAATAGTGAAGTTTTTATTTGCTATAGCCAATCTGTAAGCACTACTTAGTTGACCCTAATACACCAACAAGGTAAATTTTCTATGGTTTTATTAAAGTACTTTGATATTTTGATAGTTTATCTGCAAGGAAATTAGTTTAGTGACCCCAGAACGATGGCAACAAATTAAGTCTTTAATTGAAATAGCTTTAGAGCAACCACCTGAAACTAGGATGGAGTTTTTAGCTAAAACCTGTGGAGATGATAAAGAGTTTTATCAAGAAGTCGCAGCATTAATTCTGGCTGAATCAGAAATGGCTAGTTTTCTAGAAATCCCTCCTAGTCCAACTATAGATAATTCTTATGCAAACACACTTAGATATAGCAATGATGACTTATTACAAAAAGGGCTTGCTACAGGAGAAAAGTTTTTAGACAAATATGAAATTATTCGCTTAATTGGTAAAGGTGGGATGGGTTTAGTTTATCAAGCTAGACATGTTGAACTTAGTAAATATGTTGCTATTAAAGTACTTAACACTCGTTTGGTTGAAGATGAAGAAGCCATTGAGCGATTTAAGCGAGAAGCTCGTACTGCGGCTAGGTTAGAACATGCAAATATTGTAAAGGTCTTTGATTATGGGGTTAAAGACACAACTTGTTATTTGATAATGGAATATTTACAAGGCGAATCTTTACGAAGTCGACTAAAGAATAATAGACAAATCTCCTTAAAAGAAATTGAACAATTTGTTGGTCAGGTCTGTTCAGCACTGGAGTTTGTACATCAGGAAGGGGTGATACATCGCGACTTAAAACCAGATAATATATTTTTTCACCAAGAGGCAAGTAAAGAAATAGTAAAAATCTTAGATTTTGGAATTGCTAAACTTAATGTTGTAAGTAGTGCTGGGGAAAGCCTTACTGTTACAGGATCAATTTTCGGTACACCTCAATATATGTCTCCTGAACAGTGCCAAGCAAAAACTTTAGATGCTCGTTCTGATATTTATTCTTTAGGGCTAATACTTTAT
>JAHFUF010000008.1 GCA_023265235.1 Blastocatellia bacterium | reverse complement strand
CCGACTGTTTATTCTGTTGCCCTAGACACCACTGTGTTTGACGCACTTACTCTAATGGCTGAAAAGGGAATTGGGGTTGTTGTAGTACTTGAAAATCAAAAATTAGTAGGAACTATGTCTGAACGTGATTATGCGCGAAAGATTATTCTTAAAGGAAAATCTTCTAAAGAAACTTTTGTGCATGAAATTATGACAGACAGTTTATTAGTAGTAACACCAGAAACCACTGTCCAAGAATGTATGGCCTTGATGACAGATACTCGAATGCGCCATTTACCTGTTGTTTCTAAAAGTGATTTAGTAGGGTTAATTTCTATAGGGGATGTTGTTAAATATGTAATGGATGAACAAGAATTCATGATCAAGGAACTTGAAAGGTACATCACCACTTAAAAGTTGTATATTAGAAAACTTCCAACGCCTCTACCTCATAAACACTAAACACCCCAGTCTTCTAAGAGGCTGGGGTAACAAAAGCCATAACACATTTTATTTATCAAGAGTTAAGACAAAGGCATCAGAGGTTATACTCCCAACCATTACTTGGATTTGGTTATCTCCTACTTGAAGGTTTAGCTTGTGTTTAGTACCTTTTAAGGTAATAGAGAAATTTGATTGACTAATAATTTGTTTGCTAACATCTAGGTCATTAATAATAACTCTAGCTCCTATTAAGCCATAATCCCTACCTTGAATAAGTAAAAGTTGTCTATCAAATGTCGCATTAACAATAAAAACCCCTTGAATCGTGATGTTAAAAGAAATGGTAGCAAAGCGATTGTCTGAGGTGGCAACTTGGACTGTTACTGTACTAAAGGCTGTGGAAAATAGGTTAGGCTTTAAGGTTAAAGCCCCTGTCCCATCACCATTATCAACCAATGTAACAAAATCAGGCGCAGCCGCTAAGGTTAATTTTAAGTTTTCATTACCTTCAGGATCGATTGCTGTTACAGGGATTTCTACCATATCATTAGGAGCAATCATCTGATCTTCTATTGGATCAATCATTGGGTTTTGTTTAGCTGCTGGTACTACAGTAATGGTCAAACCAACTTGACTTGCTAGCCCAAAAACATCTGTAGCAGTAACCGCACAAACATTAAGCCCTATATCATCAACTGTAGGAGAAATAGTTAAGTTAGTGCCATCAACTAAAACAAATTGGTTTTTGTCACAGGCTACATCTAGGATTATGGCATTGTTTTCCCTATCACTAACTAAAATAGGGACAGTGACAATAGTGTCAACTGCAACAGTCTGTTCAGGAATTGCTTGAATTATTGGCGAGGTATTAGGTTTTATTATTAAAGTAAAATAATCTCGACTAAATAGTGGTAAACGTCCCCCAGTTCCGCTATTAGCCATATCAGTTACTTCTACAGCAACACGAAAAACTGCATTACCTGGGCCAGTTTGTGCAAAAAGTGATGTATCAATGTTAAGAGTAGGTTGACCTTCTAAAGTGTTAATAGTTATAAAAGGTGGCGGTTGCTGTCCATTTGGTGTTGGGACTAGGCGAAACATCAAAGGATCTCCTTCAATGTCTTCACCTGTAAGAGGAATGGACGCTTTTTCGCCAGCAGTAAGAAATAGTTTTTTTCCTTGGCCAAATTTGGCATTTAAGTCTGTACGGGAAATAGTAACTCTTGGGGCGTGATTTAAGATTCTAGTATCATTGGCATCTACCCAAACACTACCATTTAGTGAAATATGTAAAACATCTGTTGCTCCATTAAAAAAGTCATCTTCAGCAAAATGTCCTGCAATACAGCCAATAAAAGTATCTGCTCCGTTAAGAAAGAAATTGTTTCCTCCATATTCATTGCTGCGTTGGGGGCGTGCTACTCGCATTGTACCTGCACTCCCGTTTCCTACTAGGTAAATTGCTGAGCGAAAATTTCCTTTGTTTAACCTTGTTCCTGTTACTACCAAATCTGGGAAAGCATCAGCATTAAAATCCCCTACAGCGATTAAAAAATTGGCTCCACCTAAGGCTAAGTTGGATTGTTGAGTTTGTCCCCCACGACCAACTACTACACCAGGCCCACCTAGGCTATCTTCTATGACTAATCCTGATAGACCATTGGGGGTATCATCAAATAGAGGGATAGGTGGTTGGATAGTAAAATTTCCTGGGATAGAAGGTTGATTAAGTAGGAGCGTGACAGCAGCAGCTTGATTATTCGTAGTATTAGTACGAGTAGACACTACAGCAAAATCAGGAAAACCATCCTGATTAAAATCCACTATTTGTGGTCTACCATCTCCAAGAAAATCTGCCATTCCTCCTACAATAGAAGTGGCAATATTAGGTACAGGTAGTAAACGGCCTGTTGGTACTAGGCTACCATCCATTTTCCCTAGCAATACAGAAACCAGTGATTGATTGCCTTGAGCTAAACTACCTTGATTAACTACCATTAAATCAGGAATGTCATCATCATTAACATCACCTAGTGCTGCTGAAACAGGAATAAACCCTCCTGTTTCTCGGAATTTAAGGTCTAGGAAAAAATCGCTTCCATCATTCATAGCTGTAACTACTAGGCTAGATACATAGTCAATATAAACTAAGTCGTCAAGTTGATCGTTGTTAAAATCAGCACTTAGTAAATTAGTAGGGCCAGAAGTGGCAACAAACTGACGAAATTGTCTTTGGCTACCACCAAAATTTCCTTTTCCATCATTAAGAAATACTATTATTTGTCCAAGTGTTGTGTCAGTAGGGGAGTTTGCTACTACACTAATAGCAATATTATTTAATCCCTTTGTACCACGAAAAGTGGTTAAAGAAGTTGGGCGTAAAGCCCTATCAGTAAATAGGTCTGATACTATTAATGGTACAACTTGGTCAGCGCCTTTAGTCGAGACATTATAAAGTAAGTAAACAACGCCTAGGTTTTGTTCTATCAAAGCCAAGTCATTGATACCACCAGTGTCATCAAAGTCAGCAGCTTTAGAAATAGTACTAATTACTTGTAAGAATAATGGAGTGTAATTAAGCCGTGAGGATAAAAACAATACTCCCCCAGAAGAAACCTTAGGTACAGTACTTTCTGCAACTATTAAATCATCTAAAGAGACTTCTTCGCCAGGCATCATAGTTTGCCCTGCTGTAAAAGCAACGGGATTAATTATTGGTGCACCTTTAATATTATTAATAATTGTCCTAGTCCCTCTAAATAAACCCTTGGTACTACCTTGTAGTATTGTAATAGCACCCGCAGAGCTTTGTGTAGCACCTTGTAAAATAGCTAAATCCAATAAAGCATCATTGTTAAAATTAAGTACTACTACATCAATCGGATTAGTTATTAAAAGACCAAAAGGAAGACTGGAATAACCTCCAGCAAAATTACCAGGGAATATTGTTACAAGAGAATTTTTTTGATTAATAGCAATTACATCGGCTGCACCATCAAGGTTAACATCAGCAGTTGATAGGCTTGTGACGCTGCCAGCAGTTGTTAGCGTAGTTGTAAGAAGGAAATGAGGGAAAACATTTTCAAATATTTCTACTCCTAAAGAAGTAGCAATAAATATGTCTATATCACCATCAGGAGCAGGATCAGGAGGTGATACAGTAGTAGAAAAATCAAGAGCAATAACTTTTGCAGTAGTTGTTTGTCCGACAATTGATCCTTGAGTAAAAACATTTACGTCTGCTACGCCAGCAGCACTAAACCGTCCTTCAATATCAGTAAAAAATATTTCTACTTCTCCAGTATTTGCACCTTGTTCTGCTACAGCAATATCAAGAATATTGTCATTATCTAGAAACCCTGTTGCAATTCCAAATACTTGATTACCTGGTTTGGTTAGTAATGCACCATTAGGAGAATTAGGATCTCCAAAGCGATCAAAGCTAATTATTCCTCGCATTAGAAAAAAGCCTGTAATTAGCTCAACAAAGCCATTCTCAGCTATAACTATATCTATGAGGCTGTCATCATCAACGTCGTTTAATTCTATTGCTACAGGCTTACCAAAAGTATTAATTACTCTAGGTAGTAAAAAGCTACCATCGCCTGCACCTAAAAAAATTAGAACACAATTTTTTTCTAAAGAATTATCAGGGTTTGCTTGAACAGAAACAATATCTCCTAGACCGTCGCCATTTATATCACCAATACCAACATCAATGGTATTCATAGTAGAAAAACCATTGGGTTGTAAATTTCGCAGTACATTTAGGTTGTTGTTAAGAAATCCTGTAGTTGACGCGGCTACAAGGCCAGCATTAAAGGGAGCTACAATCGGCCTAGATGCTTGAAAATTAAAGTCTTGTGCAAATAAATCACAGACAAAACAACCAAATAGACATACTAATACTAGTAATGTCCAAGCAATAGCTTTCATGATAAAGTCCTGTGAAGTTTAGTAGGAAAGAGTAAAAAACAAACTTTATACCATTTTTGGTTTCACTAAGCTAGGAAAACAAGAAAATTTTTTTGTCTAAATAGGTTTTTCCTTAATTAAATACAAGATTAAATACAAGAGGTTCTCTGCCACTCACCAGGCTGTAAACTTCCTAGCTTCCATTCTCCAATAGCTGTTCTAATTAGCCTTAAAGTAGGGTGACCTATTGCGGCTGTCATTCTACGCACTTGTCTATTTCTACCTTCGTGAATAATAAGTTTTATCCAAGTTGTAGGAATATTTTTACGCTCACGAATTGGAGGCACACGAGGCCATATTTGAGGTGAATCAATTAAGCTAACTTCTGCTGGTAAGGTTAAACCATCGTTTAACTTTATTCCTAATGCTAGTTGTTTTAACACGTTGGCATTAGGGGTGCCTTCAATTTGTACCAAATATGTCTTAGGTAATTTATTTTTAGGATCTGTGATTAAGTGTTGTAGTTTTCCATTATTAGTTAGTATTACTAGCCCTTCACTATCATAGTCTAACCTTCCAGCAGGGTAAATATCAGAAATAGAGATATAATTGGCAAGTGTAGATCTTTGGCTTGTATCAGTAAATTGACATAAAACCAAATAAGGTTTATTAAGTAAAACAAGTTGTTCCATTAGATTTTTTGCTATTTTACACGATTTGGTTAAACGGTTCTTCCAGGAAGTACATAAAAAACATAAAAAGGATATGTCTTAATTTCTATAGGAGCAAGCGGGCAAAGCTAAGCCATTATTTATAAAATAGATAGCGAATTTATAAATAATATTTTAAGGTTTTTCTGTTTGTGGCAAAGCGATTGCTCTACAGGGCGGCACAAGAAACAACAAACCTTTTAGCAATAGGAGATTAAATACAATGTTAAAAAATATTAATAAAATCGCTACGTCCTTATGTATTATCTTAACTTTTGTTTTTTTACAAATTCCTACTTACGGTCAAATTGCTAGAGCAAATCAAGATAATCCTAATAAGCCTCAACAATGTTCAACAGATATAATTAATGCTAGTAATACAAATTACTATAACTATGATAGAGATTATGATCGTGGTTACCGTGAAGGTTATAAATTTGGTTATAACGATGGTAAACGCGATGGTGAGCGTGAGACAAAAACTACCAATAGAGATATTTACACATTAAATCGTAGCCGTTCTGCTGCTGAAGAAGCTTATGCTAATGGTTATGCCGCAGGTTATGAAAAAGGCTATAATCAAGGATTTGATGAAGCTTTAGCCGTTGCAATTCAAAAATGGCGTCAACGTGGCTACCAAGATGGTCTTAATTTAGGCTTAAAAGATGGTCGTCAAGCTAATTCTCGTAATCAGGTCGATGATTATTTAAGACGCGCTCCAAGAGCAAATAACAACCTACGTAATAAACTACAGCATGCTTATGAAGAAGGTTTTGTTCAAGGTTATAAAGAAGGGTTTGAGCGTGGTTTCCAAGAACAAAACCACGGTTCACGTAAAGATTTTGAACGTGGCTATAGAGAAGGTTTTAGACTAGGTTTTCAAGATGGTCAGCAAGCAGCTAGAAACGGTCGTCGTAATGAAGCTAACATTTATCGTCGTAGTGAACGTGAAAATGACTATGAGCGTGGTTATGCTAAAGGTTATAGTGAAGGCTTTGAACGAGGATTTAATAACAAATCACGCTAAGTTAACCAAGCTAGTGCGTATCAAGAATAAGGAAATATTTTTTGTAAATTGATATTGATAAAAAATATAAAACATCATCCAAGTTATTCAAATATAGGGGCGAAGAATTCGCCCCTATATTTTGTTATTGCCAATAATGTCTCCTTAAAAATAAGCTAAAAACAAAAGCGCGATATTAATTTAATAACATCGCGCTTTTATTTTTTAAGTTAATTACTAATTAGTTGGTTACGCCGTCTAAGCAGGCTTTAGCAACTCTAAATTTAACTACAGTTTTAGCAGGAATAAGCTTCTTTTCCTTGGTTTGAGGATTTATGCCCATTCTTTCTGCGCGGGATGATTTTAGGAATTTTCCAACATTAGGAAGTACAAATCCGCCATTGCCTTTAATTTCAGTCACAATTAGACTAGAGAGTTCGTCTAGCATTTCTTGTGCTACTTTACGAGTAACATGAAATTTATTAGCAAAATGACCGACAAGTTGTTCCTTAGTCATTAGCTTTAGCTTTGTAGTAGCAGCTTTATCTTTTTTGGCTTTTACCGCAGGTGCCTTAGTTGCTGCTACTTTTTTTGCTGGAGCCTTGGTTGCTGCTGGTTTTGCAGCCGCTTTACTATCTGTAGCTGTTTTTTTGCTTGCCATCGATTTTTTCTCCATTGAAGGGAATATTTAAGGTAAGTATTATCAGTGCTAGACTTTACCATAAATGATCTTAAGAATAAAATATTTTTTTGGGTTAAAATGCCGTTGTAGAGAGCAGCTTAGCGTCAAGTACAGTAAATAAAAGGCTTAGGGGTTTAATTTTTGTTGATTTTTTGTTAAATTTTCTGCTAAAAACTAGATCGAGCCTCGTCAAATGCCCAAACAGAACGGTAAAAGCTTGTCTACTACTACTAATAGAGGTAAGAAAAATAAAAATACAAGCTTACGCATTTATGATTAAATATACAGGAGAGTATAAATAAAATCCTACGTATTATTATTAGCTTGATTTATGTTGGGTTAGTCAAGGATGACAAATCTTTGTTAACTAGTGTAATCTTACAGGCATTATGAAATCAATTGCTACTTATATTGTATTAGTCTATGGGTTGTTAGTGATTATTGGTGGTGTGATTGGCTTTGTAAAAGCTAAAAGCAATGCATCTTTGATTGCTGGTGGAGTTTCAGGGTTACTAGTACTAACTAGTGGTTTTATTATGCTTAGTGGTATAGCTTTAGGTACTTATCTGGCTCTTGCTACGACATTTATTTTAATTGGTGTTTTTGGTATACGACTAGCTAAGACAAAGGCTTTTATGCCTTCAGGAATGCTATTTATTCTTAATGATATAGTATTTATAGTACTGGTTTTAAGCTTAGTATTATAAATGTTTTCAGGGTTTTTAATGACAGTTTTTTTTGTGTCGCTACTATCAGAAGCCTTATCATCAAGTTTTACCAATAATTTTTTATTATTTGGCCAAACTCCTATTGCTAGTTGGGTAAAGTGGGTTTTCTATATCGCTTTAACCTTAGCTAGTGTTGGGTTTTGTGTTGTTCTAACTCTACAAATAAAATCCTTTATTAATAAAGAGAAACTAGCTACTAAAGAAAAAACTTGGGAAAGTGTTTGGACAGCAGTCCCTTTAATAGTGTTGATTGCTTTATGGTGGTTTTTCTAGTATGGCAGCAGCTATTGCGATTTTGATTTGGTTTTTAGCTATAGTAGTTGTACTTTTGTTTAGTGCAGGTCATTTAGGCAGTGTTAATTGGAATTTTCCTGAACTAATTACTAATTTCTCTGATATAGACTCTCAGTTTTATCTTACCTTAACTATTACTGGCATAGCCTTTTTGTTATCACACCTAATTCTAGGATACTTTATTTTTAAGTATAAAGATAATAACCCACTAGTAAAATACTCTAAAGGGAATAATAGACTAGAAGTAACCTATGCCCTAGGAGTGGGGATTGTCTTTATTGCTTTAGCTGTAATGAGTCAGAGGATTTGGACAAAAATTTATTTTGCTCAACCAACTAATCCAACTAATGTTTTACAGATTGAAGCCACCGCAGAGCAGTTTCGGTGGATTTTTCGTTATTCTGGGAAAGACAATAAGTTTGGAGAGACTCTTTTAGAGCTAGTTAATAAAGACCACAACCCACTAGGATTAAATCAAAAAGACACTAATAGTAATGACGATATAGTAAAACTCTCAGAGCTAGTCATTCCTGTTGATGAGCCAATTAAGCTTATTTTACGCTCTCATGATGTGATGCATAGTTTTTTTGTCCCTAACTTAAGGCTTAAACAAGATGTTATTCCTGGTATGTCAATGGCAACAGGGTTTGAGGCTAATAAAATAGGGGAATATGAGATTGCTTGTGCAGAATTATGTGGGCAAGGACATTATCGTATGAGGGCAAAGCTACGAGTTATTAGTAAAGAAGATTTTAATAATTGGCTTAAAAGTGATCCTCCTAAGTAACTAAACATGAGGTTTATAATGCCCTGTTAAGGGCATCTGATAATAGCCCAGTCCTTTAGGGCTGGGTACTGAATTAGGGCTGGGTACTTTTGAAATTTCTGGGTTCAAAAAAGGTTTTCACATGCGCAAATATTTATTTAGCCTAGATCATAAAGTAGTAGGGCTACAATACTATTTGCTAGCATTAACTGCTCTGATAGTTGCTGTAAGCTTGTCGGTTTTAATGCGACTACGCTTAACTTGGCCAGAAGATGTTTGGCCGCTTTTTTCAAAACTCCTACCATCAGCTTTTAATAACGCTGGTCAAATGACTCCAGATTTTTACCTAGCTTTAATGACAATGCATGGGACAATAATGATTTTTTTTGTACTCACCATTGCACCACAAGCAGCTTTTGGTAATTACTTTTTACCGTTACAAATTGGCGCAAATCAAATGGCTGCACCACGACTAGGACAAACCTCTTTTTGGATAACCACTTTAGCTTTTTGTATTTTAATAACAGCTTTTTTTGTTGCAGGAGGTGCTCCATTAGCTGGTTGGACAGCTTATCCTCCTTTAAGCATTATTTCTAGCGGCACTGGACATGCACGAGGAATGGATCTTTGGTTAATTAGCCTAGCAGTATTTTCTATTGCAGCAATCTTAAACTCGCTTAATTTTATGGTCACAATTCTTGAGCATCGTACTAGTGGAATGCAACTAATGCGAATGCCACTAACTTGTTGGGGTTGGATGGCTACAGCAATGATTTCACTTTTGGCTTTTCCAGTACTCCTAGCCGCAGGGCTTTTACTGCTGCTAGATCGTTTAATAGGAACAGATTTTTTTACTCCTAATGGAATGATTGTTAATGGGCAAATTATTGATTTGCGACAAGGTATTCCTATACTTTGGCAACATTTATTTTGGTTTTTTGGGCATCCTGAGGTTTACCTAGCGATTTTACCAGGTATGGGAGTGGTTTCTCATATTTTAGCCACTTTTTCTCGTAAGCCTGTCTTTGGTTATCGCACAATGGTTTGGGCTACTTTGGCGATTGCATTACTAGGGTTTCTAGTTTGGGGACACCATATGTTTGTAGCAGGCATCAGCCCTTATTTATCAATGACATTTTCTTTTCTTACCTTAACAATTGCCATTCCTTCAGCAATAAAAACACTTAATTGGTTGGGTACAATGTGGGGAGGCAAAATTAGACTAGCAACGCCAATGCTTTATGCCATTGGGTTTGTGTCACTTTTTGTTACTGGAGGGCTTGGAGGAATCTTTTTAGGGCAAAGTAGCCTAGATATCTACCTACATGACACTTATTTTGTAGTTGGACATTTTCATTTAATTATGGGGTCTGCGGCGGTTTTTGCGATTTTTGCTGCTACTGCATTTTGGTTTCCTAAAGTATTTGGTAGACAAATGAATGAGGATTTAGGCAAAGTTCATTTTTTCCTTACTTTTATTGGAGTTTATGCAATTTTCCTCCCAATGCACTTTTTGGGTATAGCAGGTAATCCTAGGCGTTATGCTGAAATTAGCCAGTTTATTTATCTAAACCAGTTGCAGCCTTTACACAAATTCATCACAATTGCCATGTTGATAACAGTTAATGCTCAGTTGTTATTTTTTATTAACCTAATTACTAGTACTTTTGCTGGTAAAAAAGTAAATGAAAACCCTTGGCAAGCAACTACATTAGAATGGACTGTTACTTCACCACCTCCCAAAGATAATTTTAGTGAACCTCCTAATGTATGTCGTGGTGCTTATGATTTTAGCTTACCAGATGCTGCCCAAGATTTTTTAATGCAAACACAAGCAGATAGCATGGTTGCTGAAGATAAGCCTGTAGAGCCTAAATAAAGGAAAAAGTTATGTCAACGGTTGAGACAAAAATAAGACGTACTAACACAACATCTGGTGGTAATAACACTGGTGGTGATAACTATAATCGTGGTGGTGGAGACGAGGGTAATAATAGTGGTAGTAATGATGGAAGCCAAACTGAGCAGCCCAAAAAACATAAAACTAGCCCTATGCTATTTTTAACTTTTGCAATGATTCCTATAGCGATATTTTTTGCTGCCATTGTTTTTGTCTACCTTGCTCATGAAATGAGAAATGGTTGGACACCTATTGCAATGCCTGCCGCAGTATTAGCTAGCACTTTAGTGTTAATTATTAGCAGTGTAACTTTAGAAATGGCACGAAAAGCATTAAAAGCAAAGCTGTTAGAAGATTTTAAGCGTTGGGTTATGGTGTCTACATTTTTAGGGATTACTTTTTTTACTACTCAGTTAATAGCCTGGAAGCAATTAATGGCCAAAGGTGTTTATATAGAGGCTATAAACCCACATGCAACATTTTTTTATATTTTAACTGCTGCTCACGGTCTACATTTATTTGGTGGGTTAATAGGCTTATCTTATGTGCTGTTTGGGGCAATGTACTATAGGTTTAGTGCTGATCGTCGCAATGCTGTTGATGTAACAACCACTTATTGGCATTTTATGGATGGCTTATGGATCTTTTTATTTCTACTGCTTTTCGTTTGGAAATAGTTAGAGGTTTCTTTGTTCTTGTATTTTTACTCTTAGCCTCATCTCAAACTTTTGCCCATTGTGCAATGTGTAGAGCTACATTGGAGCAAGCAACTAATAATTCAACAGTTTATCTAACTTTAGCTGCCCTATCACTTTTTATTCCTGCTCTAGTGCTTTTTTTAGTAATGTTAATAGTAATTTATAAATATAGATAAGATATTTTCTCTTGACGTTTGTGCAGGTTTCGTTTATATTTTAATTACTTACTAAACAGCTAAATTTAGGAGAAGCAAATGTCATTTAATAAAGTCACTCTAATAGGAAATTTAGGTTGTGAGCCACAATTAAAATACACCCCACAAGGCAAAGCTGTTTGTGAATTTACCGTTGCTACTAGCCAAAAGAAAAGTAGTGGAGAAACCAAAGAAGAGACAGTTTGGTTTAATATCACACTCTGGGATCGCCAAGCAGAAATTGCCCGCTCTTATTTAACAAAAGGCAAACAAGTTTATGTAGAAGGCCCACTTCGTATTGAACAATATGTTGATAAGTCTGGCAAACCCCGTTATAGCCTGGAAGTAACAGCCAATCATTTAGAACTTATTGGTAATCGCCCTGAAAGCTTATTGTCTGCTGTAGCTAATAATCAGTTAGAGTTACCAAATCTAGCAGCAACTAAAGCTGGATAAGCCCCATTGTTTGGCTGATAAAGCTATTAATTAACCTGCCACTAAGTGTTTGCAGCCTTTCTAACAAATGTTACTCTTTAGGAGCAAGGACACAAATCAAACAATCTTTTCGTAAACACTTAAGTTTTAGGTTTTATTTTTAATGAGTACAGAATCTTCTAGCCTTCTACCAACAAAAGCAGAAGTGCTTTCTCAGCCACTAGCGGAACA
Organism: Blastocatellia bacterium; assembly: GCA_023265235.1. Classification (GTDB taxonomy): domain Bacteria; phylum Acidobacteriota; class Blastocatellia; order Chloracidobacteriales; family JADJPF01; genus JADJPF01. Next base: position 15,470 of record JAHFUF010000008.1, on the reverse strand, counting down.
CGCTGACGAGACAAATAATATATCTATCTACTTGGAATTAATTAAACCTCGTATTTTGATACTGTTGTTACTAATTGCTTTGGCAGGCTTTGGTGTCGCAACCCAAAATTGGCAAAGTAGGCTACTAATACATTTAAGCTTAGGTATTGCCTTGATTGGTGCTGCTACAGGTACATTAAATCAATGGTGGGAACGTGATAGTGATAGAGATATGTTGCGTACTAAGGATAGACCACTACCTACCAATCGTATAAGCACAACAAAAGCTTTTTTCTTTGGTCTTTCTACTTCTATACTAGGTGTTGGTTATTTAAGCTATTTTGTTAATCCTTTAAGTGGCTTGATTGGGCTATTAACTATTGTTAGTTATGTCTTTTTCTATACTCCATTAAAAAGCAAAACCTCTCTTAGTACAGTAATAGGGGCTTTTCCTGGTGCTGTCCCGCCGTTAATTGGTTGGGTAGCAGTCAATAATCAAATAGACGTTCCTGCTATAGTGTTATTTTTGATTATGTTTTTTTGGCAGTTCCCTCATTTTTTAGCAATAGCTTGGATGTATCGGGAAGATTATACAAAAGCAGGAATTAAAATGTTGCCTATTTTAGAACCAGAAGGTTTTGCTACTGGGCGACAAATCTTGCTTTATGGCCTAGTCCTTTTACCAATCAGTTTATTACCTACTATGATAGGGCTTTGCGGGAAAGTTTATTTTGTTGGAGCATTGATTTTAAGCATCTGGTATCTTTACCATAGCTTTCTGACAGCAAGAATACGTTCTTGGCAACAAGCTAAGAATTTATTAAAAGTTTCAGTTATTTACCTACCGCTATTATTCTTATTAATGTTATTAGATAAAATTTAGTTACGGCTAATTTGCTCAATTGGCTGAGCTTCCATCAACCCATAACCACTAGAAGTTTTTGCTCCAACACCCATTTCCTTAAGAGCTAAGCGTAAAATCTTAAAAGCTGTGTCTACCCAGTTTGGTGGGCCAGATAAAACAAGTAAATATTTCCCTGTTGCACTAAGAAAAGGTATTGGGTTAGTCTCATCCCAATCAGTAGGAGCTTTTTCACTCTCATTTTTATAATATTCAGGATGATGGACTGTGATTATATCAGGGTGTAGAGGTTGGTCTTTTCCAGGAATATAAAGCGCATCAAAAAATGTTACATAACCTGCTGCTTGTTCTTTGCCTTCTTCATTACTAAACCCAAATAAAGTTTCATAATAAGCTGGCGGCGTGTTTTTTTTCCAATCATTGCCTAAGTATTGCGTAGCATAACTTGCTGTTAGTCCTTTTAATGCGCTACCAGGAATATAGGGCACGCCATAAGTGTGATGGAGTTTGATTGAAGTTTCTAAAACACTTCCGCTCCCTAGTCCTACAGCCATCCGCCCAAGGACTTTTGCTATATACATTTTTGTTTCAACACCTTCTGGCATCTGCATTTGTTCTAAAGTCTTTTTCCATCGCTTATAGAATTCCTTATAAGCCTCTGAAACAGGAATTCGCGCTACTTCTTTAACTAAAGTTGTTTTTGCATTTTCTTTATCTTGGGTTGCCTTTTCTTGATCTTTAATAAATTTGTCTAACCATAGGCCAGTATTGGTAGTATTCTGCATACTTACTTTTTCTAAATATTTTCGACGAGTTATCATCAGGGTTTTCCTTCTAATCGCTAGGCTTATCAGCTAGCAGTGATTGAGCAAAGCGTTTGTACCAAAGTAGTACGCTTAGTACATCCCTAGTTAACCTCATATATTCACCTAGTTCAACATTTCGACTATCAGCAACTAGGGTTGGTCGCTCAAGGGTCTTTGTTAAATGTTTAAGTAGGTTTTTCCAAGCTGGTTCATCTACAGCTTTAGCTTCAACAAAAGCTAAAGCTTGGGTCAATCCCGCAGTACGAATTAATATTGGTAACTTTTCACACATTGATTTATATTTGCTTTTTTGTTTAGGAAAGTCTTGGCTAACTTGCTCGACTTGCTTGTAGGCACTAATAGCATATTTTTGATTACGTGTTGACATTACATTCTCCTACCTTTACATTTGCAAGAGGATCAACTATTTTAATTGTACATAACCCATGCCCTACAGTAGCTTTACCACCTAATTGAACAGCACCTGCACGTGTGATCAACCCTTTAAGATCGTTAAAAATCTCAGTAGCTGTAAGCCTATCATTTTGCGGCAAACTATCTTTAGTAAACATCAATGGAGGTTTAGCTAAAATTAGTCCTGATAACACGGTTTCTACTGGCAATGTTTCTTCATACCAAAGATTATCAGCCGTCTTAGTGTCGTCTTTTAAGACTATACGAGCAGAAACTTCAGTAGCAGTCTCTAACAGAAAACTTAGTAAATCATCGTGTACAATGCAAAAACGCTCTTTAAGCATAGCTTGCCAGTCAGGTTCTTCTGGAAATAGTCTTGGTGCTAGCCAATCTGCCCAACAAGTAGCTTTAGTTTTGTCCTCTTGTTTGTCGCTAGGGTCTAAGTCTAGGTCTTCTAGAAAAATTTTTTTAGGGTTAGGGTATTCTAAACGACAAGTCTTTGTAATTACACAATCTGTTTCTTTTAATGGCTTTGGAATTGGAGGAAGATTGTTAAACCCTGCTAGTTTGGCCTCACGAACAAACCTTTGTAATATGTAAGGCGAAGTAGCCCAAGCAAATGTACCTACTAGGCTACGAATAGGCAGCAGTAACAGACGTTGATCAGAAAATTGTGCTGCACCAGAATGTTCTTCAGGGTTTTTATCAGGGCCAAAGATTACTTTTTGTTTTTCTTTATCCTGACAAAGGTCGCGTAAACTCCCTTTTAGAGATGAGCCTGGAAGAAAAGGTATCCCCGTAGCTTTTTCACGAGCTATTGGTAAGTCGATTATCCCAATACCCTGACCAGTACCAGCATGCAGAGGCGACAGGGCATGCACAAATACTAAACGGGTATCCATACAAGCATCCATAGTAGATCTCCTTGGTTGATATAAAACACTCAGTTTCTAACTAGCCATTCTAGGAAGGCTTTTAACACATCTGTTTCTTTTTCTAGCAATTTAGTTTTGTCATCAGATTTCAGTATTCGATCAGCTTCTTCTTTCTTAACTTTGACAGTAAGGTTCTCTTTAATTTTCTTTCTGTTTTTATCATTAGAGCTTAAGAGGATTTCCTTTTGGTCTAAAAGACGTTGCGTTCCTTCTAAAATAATGGCTAAACCAACCGTTTGACCATTCTTACAAATAAACGGACGAAGAATTAATGGACTAGCTAAGCGGTCTGATTTGGATAAAGTTAATATGGTAGTCCTAGGTTCACGACAAGGGTTAGAAGGGTTGTTTTTATCACGATCCTTAAATTCAAAAATAATTGGTAAGCCAAAAGCCGCTCGTGGAAATGAGTTAAGCTTATCTTCTTTATGGAATTTTGGTTTATGTTTTTCTATATACTGTCCTGTTAAGTTGCGAATAGTGTCGGGTTCTGGCCATCTGCTACGGCCAGGGTGGTACTTATCTGAAGGATTATTACGTTCTTGGCGAAAGTTTTTTAATCGATTAATTAAATGTTTCCAAGCATCAAAAGCATCAGCAAAATTTCTTTTACCTTTTTTGCCGACTGTTGTCAAAACAACCTTGAAGTTTAGTTCATGGCTTAAATGAGGGACGTCTTTTGGCCATTTAGATGATTTTACATGTATTCTTAAACCATCTTTAATAAAGGTTTCTACACCATCAAATTCTGGTAAAGTTATTTCTAAAGACTTATTGTTTTGATTAATTGAAACTAGCTGAATTGCACCAAAACCGCGTCTAGTTCTTGCACCAATACCACCAAATGTCTCCCAAGCCCATAATGCGGCTTCTACTTCTTTTTTTACATCAATATAAATATCTTCTTTTTGTAATTTTTCAGGAAAAGATATTTGTAATTTTTCAGGAAAAGATATTTTTAATGTAAAAGAAACACCTTTAATGATAGGTGTAGTTACCATACCTATTTCTTGTTTTTCTTGCTCTGGGCGTAGAGGAAAAACAGCATAAGCAGGAGCCCTATTTTCTTCATCAATTTTTACATCTGGAATAGGTTTTTCATTCGAGTAATATTGAGGGTTTCCATCTCTATCTTTTTTTTGTTCTACTCGAAAAGGTCTAACAGCCTCTCCTGAGTAGTTAACTTTAACTGCTACCTTGACTTTTGACTGTGTATCTTCTTTTTTGTTATCACTAATAGTTCCCCATAATTTATCTTCAAAGGTTTTCATTTCTTTAACATCGCTAAATTGTCCTGCGCGACATGCTCGCCACCAAAAACGCAATTGACCACGAATGCTTGTGCCACGAATTAATGTAATAGGGTCAGCTTGACTAGGTTCTACTCCTCCACCATAAAGCGGCGTAATCAATTTGTAGTTACGTTCCTGAGTAATTAAATTTTTAGCGGGTTGGTGAACGTCTGGAACTTTTGGTGGTGATAATTCCGGTAGCGATCTCATCGCTCTACCTCCATTTGCATTTGCTCGTTTTTACCTGACCAAGTACCTAATATAGCTATCCCAAAACCATCTAATCGACTTTGTTGGTCATCACTAACAGAATTTAGCCATATTGACTCAACCCATTTTTTTATCGCTTCTTTGTCTGATTGTGGTTCAAATTTTAAGAAAAAAACTGTTCCTGCTGGAGCTAAACGACGCGTTGGTTTAGCACTGTTTTGGGCAAAATCCCATCCAGAAATTACTTGTGGACGCGCTACAGCAACCGCTTTTAATTCTGGTTTTATAAGTTCTGTTCCTTTTAATAAATAAGTAGGGTTGCAAATATTCTCAAAATAGCCTGGAGTTAAAAGTATTACCCGACAAGCACCTGTTTGGCTTATCTTTTCGGCTATTGATGGCAATAGCTGGGGAAAAGGAAACTCTTGACTACTTTTATTCCAAGCTACCAGACGGCGTTCACCTGCTAGAGGGGCTAAACCAGAAGTAATATCAACTTCGGTTTCTAATGCAATTGCTAAGCGTTTTGATTCTGAAAAGCCTTCTTTAGCATGAATAAATTCTAAGCCACGTGTTTGAAATAGTAAGCCTTCTTTAGCATTAGCAGTTTGATTTTCAGGGTCGATTTTTACATGTGTACGGATTTCTTCTTGTGGCCCATTATGCCCAAGTTGGGAAACAGTTAATTCGTCTATATCCTTTGCTTCCAAAAGCCATTCCGCCAGCTTGCACCAGTACCAAAACTTAGGAGCTTGACTATAAGGCTTAGTGGGATTAGTAGGAGGTGATAGCATTCCTACTAATAAAAGCGTTGTTGGGCAACTATCTAAATCAGTAAATGCTTCATTAGGTAGATCTATTGGTACAAGTTTTTTGATTTTAACGTTGGTTTTATCTGCTGGACTAATTTCTAGCAACAACATTGCATCTTGTGGAGCAGGCAAAAGCCAATTGGTTATTTTGCTTTCTCCATCGAGTTCTACTAAAAATGGGCCTTTGATAGAAATGCTTTTAACATAATCAATATTAGTTTTGCTTGTTTGAAAAACACCATTTTGGTCTAAACCGGCTTGAGTACGAAACCCACCAGCAATAGTTGAAGGAAAAGGAAAAGGTAGCGATCTGGCACTAGCCCCAGGCGTTGAGTTAAAAGGACGACCATCACGAAAAATTAGTGGATCGTGTGGTTCAATAATCCAGACTGTCACAACTTATCCTCCTTATTAGAAATTGGGCTTGTTAGTTTTAAGGCATCTGCAAAAACACGCGCTACAATTATTTCATTTGCTAAATCTTCTACAGTCACGGTTTGTTTTTTGTCTGGATATCCAAGCAGTTCTTTGACATAAGTCACAACTTTTTTGTCTATCGCTTCTTGTCCGTATTTAGCACGTTTACGCGCTAAAATACGTGCTGCTTCTATTTGTAAAATAGGGATAAAGCTTTCCTGCTCTCTAGGGTCTTTTGAAGAAAATCTTAGTGCTAAATTGCGTAGCTCATAAGCTACACCATGAGGAAGCTGCTTATCATAGAGTAACTTAGTCCAATAGCATAGACGGTTATCCAAAGCATCCCAATGGCCTTTAACTGTTGTGTCTATACCGCTACGTTTGCTAACAGTTATTGCCAGAGCCTTTTTATTTACCAAGCTTTTAGCGGCTTTTTCTGCTTTTCGTACTAGGGCTAAAGCGTCGCTAAGTGGGTCTAAATGATGGACAATCGCAATTCCAACAGAAAGTGTAGGGGAAGGTGTATTTCCATCAGAACATTCTTGTAGTTTTTCGCAAAAATCTTTTGCTAATTGCTGAGCACATTTAAGAATTGTATGGAGAGGTAAAAAGGCTAAAACATCGTCTCCACCAGCATAAACTAGGGATCCATTATTTTCTTTTACGATTTGACGGACACTTTTAGCAAAAAGGCGAAGTTTTTCAGAAATCTTTTGATGGCCTTCTACAGTTTTTTGCTGGGCAATAGCCTTACCCATAGCATCACCATCAGCTAGCAGCAAGCCATAGTAGGTAGATGGCTTTTTATTATCAATGATTGGTTCACAATCCTGATAAAATTTTCTTAACGCTTCTTTGGCTTTGTTTAGATTTATTTTGTCAGTCTCATTTTTAGCAAAAAAGCCATTTAACCTGTCTTCATAAAGTAGTTCGCCATCGCAATTTTTGAAAATAGGGTGTGGATCACCTGGAACATTACCTAATTCTTCAGTAACGCCTAATTCTTTTAAGGTACTAATGTATTTCTTGAACGCAGGTTTGGCGATAGCTTCAGCTGCTTGTGTAAAAAGACTTAAGAATGGTAGTGAGGCAACATGTGAAGTAGAAAAGAAACTAGGCTTTTTATCTGCTTCTTGCTGCCCATATCGTTTTAACAAACCAACTCCACATAAATGTTCGCCTGTTTCCTTGTAGGCAATCTTATCAATTACTGACTCTCGCTGGCCATCTAGGGAAGATTTTGCGGCACTTGATCCCCAAGATACTTTCTTATAGTTATTAGTAGCTTTACGTGCGGTCATTAAGGCTTCGGTTTCTTTGCGCACTTGGGAATAGTCTTTGTCTAGTTTTTTGGCTACCCAGAAGGTTTCTAGCATGTCCTTTATTTGCAAATTAGCTACATCAGAATCAAAAGGGCCAACAATCTTTGTGAAATTTTTAAAAGCCAAGCCTTTAATTTGGTCAAGACGCTGTTCTATATCGCTTAGTACTTTTTTTGCTATGGCTGTAGGGTGATTTTCAATAATAGCAACAATTTTATTAGCTACATCAAAACTGCTATTTGGTTTTAGGTCGTCATCTGTTTCAATAGCAGGAAAAATTAAGTTTGTTAGTTTACCTTCTTGCTGAACGATGGAATTAGCTGCAGCCTTTGACAATTCACTAAGTAGCCATGAACCAAACCAAAGATCTCGACTTCGCCTTGCGCTGGCGATAAAATCTTGCACGGGGCCAATATGGATAATAAGTAGATACGACATAATAGCTAAATTATACTTTGATTAGGTACTGTGATTTATCTGAGTTTGACGCGAGAAACTATACCACAGGTTTTGTAATTTATATACTATAGCAAGTGTGTTACAGTAAGCTAAGTTTGTGAAAAATCTTTTTATGCTAAACCAGATGCGCTAAAGAAATACCCTTGAGGAGTATTTATAATGATAGAAAATAAACTTACAAAACAGTTTCTTTCTCTACAAAAATGTTTGGAAGCTAATCTTAATGCTAGCCGTAGCTCTATAGAACATCCTGGATCAAAAGGCGATGCTTCAGAAAATAGTTGGTTATCGATGTTCCAAGAACATTTACCAAATCGATATCAAGTAGATAAAGCATTTGTTATTGATTCTAATGGGGATAGGAGTGACCAAATTGATATTGTTATTTATGATCGTCAATACACGCCATTGCTTTATAACAAACATACTCAGATACACATTCCAGCAGAAAGCGTTTATGCGGTTTTTGAGGTCAAACAAGAACTTAACCGAGAACACATTGAATATGCAGGAAAAAAAATTGCTTCTGTGCGAGGGTTAAAAGGCACAAGTGCAAATCTTGTAGATCGCGGAGAAGAATGTTCTCCACGTTCTTTGTTTCGGATTTTAGGAGGAATACTGACTCTTAGTAGTGCATGGACTCCTGCTTTTGGTGAATCGTTACAAACAGCCCTCAAGGAACGTCCTGAAAAGGAACGAATTGACTTAGGTTGTGTTATTGAAAAAGGAGCTTTTGAGGTTGTTTATAATCAAGATGGGACTTTGCACTTTCAACAAAGTAAACCAGAACTTACCTTTATTTATTTTTTTATTCGCTTACTTGATAAGCTTCAAAAGCTTGGTACTGTTCCAGCTATTGATTACTCTGAATATAGTAAAGCTTTGGGGTTATAAAAATAACAACAAAGTTTTAAAAAAGAAAAAGGGAAGAACATAATTCTTCCCTTTGAGCAAAAGGTTAGTTAATAACTTTAATCTTCTCTTACGCCATACATCTCTTCTTGGGCTGATACTGGTTGATTTGCTTTAATAGAATCATCGTCTGTTGAATCAAAAGCCTTGGGCACTCTGTTAGAGTAGTAGTCTTGGGGGTTTATTGTATTTACTTCTTCTCCTACAAAAACTACTGCCTGAGCATTAAAAGCAGAGACAACTACAGAGTTAGACTCTATGCCATTGGAGATGAGTTTGACTTGATTTGAACCAGCTTTTAGGTTGAGTTTTTTCTTGTTGCCTTTTAAGCTAATCAAACTGGTTGAGGTGTTTTTAATAAAGCTAGAAACCTCTTTATTGTTAACAAATACTTTGGTATCTGTCCCAAAGTTTGCGCCATTTATAGTTAACAAGGGTTTGGTATAGCCTGCTGATGAAATCATAGGTTTAGCTGCTTCTACAACTAAAGTAGCAGAGACTGTGCGAGTAAGACTACCGCTAATACCTGTAAGAGTAATAGCATAAGTGCCTAGAGGAGTGTTACTGCTAGTGATAATTGGTATAGTTGTAGCAGGACTATTAGCAGAAGATACATTGCTAGTGGCATTTGAAGGTAAGCCGCTAATATTTAATACAACATTACCAGAAAATCCACCAATATTAGTACGGTTTAGCGTGTAATTAGCTGTTTCACCAGGGTTTATGGTTAAAGAGCTAGGCAATAATGATAAGCTGAAGTCTTGTTGTACATTTGAATTAACTACTAATGTAAATGCATTAGAATCAGCAATGGTAATCCCTGAAGCTTTTCCTGTTACTACAAAATTATAAATTCCAACTGGAATACTATTAGTTGTAGTAATATTCAAACCTACACCACTAGCAGTAGTAGGATTTTGTGAGTAGCCAAAAGTAAGACCAGGTATTGTTGTACCACTTAGGACTCTTAAGCCTAGTTCTACCGCGTCAGTAAAGTTAGTACGATTAATGGAAACAGGATAACTTGTTAGTTGCCCTTGAGTTATTGTTGTAGTTACTTGATTTACTTGTAACCCTACTGATTTTGCAATATTAGCATTTTGTACTATCAAGGTTGCTGATGCTGTACGAGTTAATCCACCACCAATACCAGTAAGAGTAATGGTATAAGTACCTGCTGGAGTATCGCTGCTAGTAATAATTGGTAGTGTTACAGGGAAGCTAAAACTAGTAGGTAGTCCATTAATAGAATTAGAAGGAACACCACTAACATTTACTGATACATTGCTGGAAAATCCATTCACGTCATTACGGCCTAAAGTGAAATTCGCAATCTCACCAGATTTTACAGTTAAAGAACTAGGCGATATTGATAGGTTAAAATCCGGCTGTGCTGCTGCTGTTGACTTAATAACCAGAGTAAATGTACTAGAATCAGGAATAGTAATTCCTGAAGCTCTTCCTGTTAATACAAAATTATAAGTTCCGGCTGGAGTACTATTAGTTGTAGCGATATTCAACCCTATATTAGTAGCAGTAGTTGGGTTTTGCGAATAAGTAACAGTAACACCTGGTATAGTAACACCGCTTAACATTGTTAAGTTTAATGTTACAGGAGAAGGAAAATTACTACGATTAATGCCTACAGAGTAATTTGCTATTTGCCCTTGGTTAATTGTTGCTGTTGGTTGGTTTACCTGTATCCTAACTGACCCTGAGGTATTAACAATATTTTGTACAACTAAAGTAGCAGAAACTGTACGAGTAAAAGTTCCGCGAATACCAATAATAGTAATGGTGTAAGTGCCTAGCGGGGTATTACCACTAGTAGTAATTGGTAAAGCTAAAGGAAAGCTACTACTATTGGAGAAATTAACAGCGGTGCCTAAAGGTAAGCCGCTAACACTTAATGAAATATTGCCAGAAGAGTCTCCACTAATATTAGTACGGTCTAGTGTGAAATTAGCAACTCCACCAGGTCTTACAGTTAAAGAACTAGGGGATAATGATAGGCTAAAGTCTTGTTGTGAAGGCGAATTGACTACTAGTGTAAGTATATTTGAATTCGCAATAGTAATCCCTGGAGCTTTGCCTGTTACTACAAAACTATAGCTTTTTATTGGAGTAGCTTTAGTTGTAGTAATATTTAGGGTTACACCACTTGCAGTAGTAGGATTTTGTGAGTAGCTAAAGGTGAGACCTGGTATTGTTTCTCCTCCTACTACTGTTAAGCCTAGTTCTACAGAGGGAGTAAAGTTAGTACGATTAATAGCGACAAAGTAACTTGCTGTTTGACCTTGGCCTATTGTTGTAGTTGCTTGACTTACTTGTAACCCTACTGATTTTGTAACACTAACATTTTGTACTGTTAAAGTAGCAGAAGCTGTGCGAGTAAGGTTTCCGCTAACACCAGTAACAGTAATAGTATAAGTTCCTGGCGGGGTATTAGTGCTAGTGATAACAGGTAAGGTTACGGGAAATTTAATTTTAAGCGGTAGCCCGTTAGTAGCATTAGCAGGAAGCCCGCTTACACTTAATGAGATATTACCTAAAGTTTTATCGGTAGAATCCAAAGTAAAGTTAGCTGTATCACCAGGTTTTACAGACAAAGAATTTGGCGATAATGACAAGGAGAAGTCTTGTTGAGTAGAACTAACTGCTAAAGTAAGCGGGTTAGAGTCATTAATAGTAATTCCCGCAGCTTTTCCTGTTACTACAAAATTATAAGTTCCTAGTGGGGTTTGTTCTCTAGTAGTAATATCTAGTGTAACACTATTGTCAGTAGTAAAATTTTGAGAGTAAACAAAAGTAATACCTTGGGTAGGGTTGTTGTTTAATTCAGTCAACCCTAATTCCACAGGGTCAGTAAAGTTACTACGATCAATAGATACAGAATAACGGGCTGTTTGCCCTTTACCAATTGAGGTAGAAGGTGCAGGTATTTGCAGCGAAACAGAACTAGATTGGTCAGAAACCACAGGATAAATAGGGGTTACTTCCGAAACATTATTTAAAATAAAAGCAGGACTGTGGTTAGTATTAACGTTAGCATCTGTAGTGACTGTAGCCACTAGAGCTAGTATAATAGCTAGTATAAATGTAAAGATTTGGTTTTTTCTATATAAATGAAAACTCTTAAGTGCTAGGAAATTTTTTTCCTGCATATTGCCTCCTAAACTACCTCTAAAAAATATTTCAACTATTTTGGTATTGACCAAATATAATTAGTTTCTTCTAATTAATGACGCGTAGGTTATAAAAAAAACTATCATTACATTCAGCGAAAAGGTTTTAGACAAATATTAAGTGCTCTTCTTTAGGAGTAGATAAAGATGGCGGTTATATAAAAGCTGTTAATGCTGGTGGTTTGCTAATTGTAGAGGTTACTGGTGTTAATCATCAACGTAAATACGTACCAGCAATTCTCGGTTTGAGCGTATCTAAAGGACTTAGAGGAAATTTGTGTCTATAAGTCCTTTGTTTTTGTCTAAACCGAGAATTGCTGCTAAACTATTCTTTTTTACCACAAGAATTACATAGGTTCATTCCTAGCACTGCTTTGCTTAGGAATGCACAAAAGTCTTTTCTCAAACCACTTTGACTGGTGATATTAACATTAAGTACTTGATAACTGTCACTGCTTTGATTATGACGTGGCCAATTAGGTAAACCAACCCCGTTAGGATCACCTGTTTTAGCAAAATTTGTCCAATAACCAAGCATTGTTTCGCCAAGTTTTCTTTGGTCTTGACTAGGAGGAATATTTAGAAAATTGTTAAAAACAAACAAAAGTTCTTGGCCATGAAAAGCACCAAATGGTTTTACTTGTGGTATCTCAAAAGTGTTAGTAAAACTATAAACAAAGGTCTGAGGCTGATTAATTGAGGACATTAGCCCTGCCCAACGTGCCGGACAAACAAAAGAAAGGTCTGTGAAAAATGTATTAAAAGCATCTCTTGGTGAGGGATAATCAGTAGTAGGGTACTGTTTAAGTATCTGTTTACTTATACTAGGAAATAGTGATTTTACTATTTTACGATAGCCTGCTTTTGTGTCTATTGGGAGCATAATTGTAAATATTGTGGCTTCGTCTTTGTTTGTTCCAATCATAATTGGCACATTGTTATGACGGTTTGCTTGAAGCGCTACAATAGGGCTTTCCTTTAATACATAACCATCTAGGTTAGGGCCATATACTGTACTACCATTAAACCTATTAATTACGCTAGCTTCTCCAGTTAAAATTTTAAATATGTCTTCAGGGTTTTTGCTACGCAGACAAGCAATAGGGTCACTACTGGTTCCACAACCACTTTCTTTTACAAAACGTAAGCCAAATTCTTCAGCACTCTCTACTTGGGAAGAATTTGCTGTGTCTTTTAAGGAAACATTAACTCCAAACCCTCCGCTTTCAACAATAGCACGTTGAAATTTACCTGCAGCAAGTGGAGAAGCCACTAGGCAAAAAACATTTACTCCACCAGCAGACTCTCCAAAAATAGTAATGTTATTAGGATCGCCACCAAAGTTTTTAATATTGTCTCTGACCCAATCTAAAGCCATGATTTGATCTAACAAGGCATAGTTACCTGAGCTTTGATTTTTATCCTCAGCAGTAAGTTGGGGATGTGCTAAAAAGCCAAATTGAGCCAATCGATAGTTTATTGTAACAAGAATAACTCCACCTTTTTCTGTCAGATTTTTTCCATCATAAAGTGGGTTAGCTCCTGAACCTTGAACGTTTCCTCCTCCATGAATAAAGAACATTACTGGCCGCAGAGTATTTTCTTTTGCCTTAGGTGCCCAAATATTAAGGGTCAAACAGTCTTCACTACCCATAAAAGTTTTTGTTCCACCTAAGATATTTCCATCAGGAGTGCCAACTTGACAGCAACGACTACCAAATTTGATTGCATTTAATACACCTGATCTTGGCTTTGCTGACTGGGGAGATTGCCACCGCAAGTTCCCTACAGGAGGTTCAGCATAAGGTATTCCACGAAATGTGACTGTATCGCCCAAAACTTCTCCTACAACTGGGCCTTGCTGGGTCATTATAGGATCACTCAAGCTTTGAGCTTTTATATCACTAACTAAAAAGAACAAAATTAAAATTAATAAAACACTATAATTGTTTAGTAGTTTTTTTAAGCGCATGTAGTCTCCTAAAAATAATTTGATTTGATTTATTTTAGATAGTAATTTGACTGTAGTAGCACAAAATAGTTTGGAAAGTTCTAGTCTCCTAGTAATGTCTAATGAAAGGTTTTCCGGGTTTTTCTAATTTCTTATTTAGGCTTTTATAGGTTTTCTTGAGGGAGAATTGTAATATTAATCAACTGTAATACCATAGCTATCTAGTAGTGCTACTAGTCCAGCCGCAAAACCTTGACCAATAGCCTTAAACTTCCATTCACCTTTGTATAAATAAACCTCTCCTAAGATCAGCACTGTTTCATGACCGCGGTTTGTATAAAGGTAATTGGTTAATTCTTTTCCATCTTGAGGATTTATCACTCTTAACCAAACAGCAGATACAGCTTGGAAGGTTTGTCTGCGAGCTTCAGCTTCATAAATCATTACAGAAAAAACTAATTTGGTAATGTCAGAAGGTATTTTAGTAAAATTTAGAGAAATTATTTCATTATCAAGTAGAGAACCATCGCTACCTAAATGCTTAACCGCTCCACAAGGAGAAATAGGTATGTTGTAATAAACAAAGTCTTTGTCAGTACGCACCTTTCCATTTGAAGCAGTTAAAATAACACTGCTATTTAGCTCTAGGTTTGGACTAGTACTTTCCCAACCTACACGGATTTCTAATTTTTTTAACTCAGTAACAAGTTTAGATAAAGAAACATTAGCTCCGGCTGATAATGTGCTTTGATTGGGTAAACTGGCATTTGCTCGTTTAATAGGACTAGTTGTAAGGTTAGTTATTTGATTATTTGTTTGTTGTGATGTCGGGTTATCAAACCAAATATCTTTTTTTTCAGGGGTAGGGGGGTTAGTAGGTTGATTATCAAACCAAATATCTTTTTTTTGAGCAGGAGCATGTAGTGTGGTTTCTGCAAACCAAGGGTCTTGTTTGGGTTTTGGCGGATCAAAGCGGTTTCTTATCTCTTTCATTTGTTGTTCGGCTACAGCTTTGTTTTCTAATCGACTTAGCTCGTCTATTACTGGAGTAGGGTGGTTTATAGGTGAGGAAGCAATAACAGGAGGACTGTTAGGAGATGGCCTAGGATAACCTTGTAGTTCGGCTTGGGCTTCGGCTAATGCTTCGGCTTGCATTAGGTTTTTTTCTATCCGCTCTAGCTCGCTTTCCATATTGCCAGATTTTCCCTGGACAGCATTGTTCATTTTTTCTTGAATTTGTAGCGAACGTTGACGGCTAATTAATAAGTCTCGATTGCGTTTTGCTTCTGCACGTTTGTTGACTAGGGCTTGTAATTGCTCTTTAACTTGATTTGAGACACTTTGTTGTGAATCTATTTGGTTTTGGTACTCTGCAACCATCTGTTCATATTCTTGTTTACGCACTAGTGCATCTCTAGCTATATCATCACGCCCTGTTAAAATGGCTCTTTCAGCCCTATCTTTCCATTCTTTAGCTTTTTCTAGTGTTGTAGCTTTTTCTTGATAAAGTTTGTTTTCAATACTTGTAAATTCAGCTACATAAACACGAGCTTCTTCGATAGCTTGATCAATTTCTTTGATCATTTTGTCAAAGATTTTCTCAGTTTCTGCTATTTGTTCATTAGGAGGGAGTTGCGGGGTGTTGTTAGCAGGTTGGCTAGTTGAACCACCCATTCCAAAAGCTCTACCAGCACGATCACGAGCTTGGTCTATAGTACGGTCAATACCGCCAATGACTGAGCTAAAATTTCTTTCAAGGTCTCTTGCTTGCTCACGAGTATTACCCGTTTTTGCTTTCAAAATATTTGAAATCCTATCAAATATTCCCATATTTCCTCCTAAGTAACACCAAACAAAAGACCTTGAAGCGAAATTTAAATATAAACCTCTATAGTAGTGATTGTATTATAGGAA
>JAHFUF010000238.1:5663-7459 GCA_023265235.1 Blastocatellia bacterium | reverse complement strand
GGTTTTAGCTCTGTTTTGCGCTATGTTTTTTGCAGTTCATCCTGTTCATTCTG
Organism: Blastocatellia bacterium; assembly: GCA_023265235.1. GTDB lineage: Bacteria > Acidobacteriota > Blastocatellia > Chloracidobacteriales > JADJPF01 > JADJPF01. The sequence goes on along the minus strand of JAHFUF010000238.1, from coordinate 7,406 downwards.
AAGCTGTTACAGCTATTTACGGTCGTCCTGAAATATTAGCAACAATTTTTTTATTCATAGCCTGGATTAGTTACTTAAAATCTGCTCAAAATAGTTATTTCTATATTTTCTCACTGATAAGCTATTCTTTTGCATTACTTTGCAAGGAAAGTGGCATTCTATTAATTGGTATTTTATTTCTAGTACAAATCTGCCTAGAAACAACTTGGAGAACCAAATTTATCCCTAATAAAAAAATTCTAGGCTATATTTTAGTTACTATCCCTTATATAGTACTGCGCACTATAGTTACTAAAGCCATAGGGGTTCCTAAATCTGGGCAATTCTTTAAGGATGAAACACTACTTACTCGTGTTTATACAATGGGTTTAGGCTATATAAAATATTTTGAAATTTTGGTGTGGCCTACCGAGCTTTGCACAGATTATGACTATTACCTTGTCCCCAAAGCCACAGCACTAAGTTTTATTGTGTTACTAGCACTAATTTTAATTATTGGTATTATTATTTTGGGTTTTTGGCAAATAAATAGAAACCCTGTGACAGCTTTCTCTATACTTTTCTTTTTTGGGACTACTAGTATAGTCTCAAATATTGTATTTCCTACAGGAATTTTTATTGCTGAAAGAGTAATTTATCTTGCTTCTCTTTCAGTATGTTTGCTAGTAGCAGCATTACTTTACCGTATCTATCAATTAGGTTGGTCAAAAAGCACTGTGTTGATCTTTATTATTATCTTATCTTTAGCTAGTGTAAGAACTTACTATAGAAACCTAGATTTCCAAGATGATATTACTTTTTTTAATGCCTTGTTAAGAGCCTCTCCTAAACACTTAAAAGCTACCTATGCACTTGGCCAATGTTATGAAGATAAAGATCCTGCTAAGGCTGAGGCTTATTTTAAAAGAGCTATTGAAATAGCTCCAAATCATGCTCCTGTCTATGCAATGTTAGCAGGGTTTTATCTCAATCAAGACCGTGACACAGAAGTCTTACCCCTATTAAATAAAGCTATTTCTTTGTCACCTAACATAGATACTGCTTATAGGGTGTTAGCTAGATATTACAAAAAAAAACAGGACTATAAAAAATCTGCCGAAGCTTTCCTGCTTGCTATTAATAACTCTCCCCCAAATGCAAAACTAGAGCAAGAACTAGCAGTAGTTTTATCTAGCTTTGGTGAAACTGAACAAACTAAAGTTCACTTAAAAAAAGCTATAAAGCTTGACCCTTATTTTGCTGAGGCACTAGTAAATTTAGCTAGAATTGCTCGTAAAGAAGGTCAAGTTGAACAAGCTACAGAGCTATTAACTAGGGCGTTAAAACTTGAACCTAACAATGCTGATGCCAATAATTTATGGGGGGCAGGATTACTAGTACAAGGAAATTTATGCGAGGCTAAAATTTATTTAACTAAAGCTGTTAGCTTTGACCAAAAGCTTGCCGAAGCTCATAGCAATTTAGGTGTCGTTTATGCTCAAATGAACCGTTACAATCAAGCTAGAACGGAGTTTAATGCTGCATTAAAGATTAGTCCAGATTACCTAGCAGCAAAACAAAACCTAGCGTTACTTGATGAGCAAGGACAAGCAGCAACACCAATTAATTGCCCTAATTAATTATTTCTCTTGCAGTTACATGACAGATCCATTAACAAAACTACTGGTTAATACTAAAGAGCCACACAAAAATTTACTAATAGCTTTACTAATAGCTTTAGTGAACTTAGTATGTTTTGCTAAT
>JAHFUF010000238.1:0-5653 GCA_023265235.1 Blastocatellia bacterium | reverse complement strand
GGAATTTGTAACCGATGATCATGCATTAATAGAAGAAAACCCTTATATTAGAAGCCTATTTACCATACCTAATCTATTTCTAGAGAGCTATTTCCATACTATTCCATTAATTGGGCATTATCGGCCATTAACTAATATATCTTTTGCATTAAATTTTGCTATTGTTGGACTAGATCCCTATAACTATCACCTAACAAATATTCTTATTCACATAGTTAACTGTTGGATAATTTATTGGTTATGTAATCAATACTCTAAAACAAAATTGTTAGCTTTGATGTGTGCATTATTTTTTGCCACTCATCCAGTACATGGAGAGCCTGTTAGCGCTATTTATGGACGTGCAGATCTATTAGCAACAATGTTTTTGTTAATCGCTTGGGCTGGTTATTTGAAATCAGATCAAAACAAAACCTTTTATTTACTTTCACTCATAAGCTATTTTTTCTCATTACTTTGCAAGGAAAGTGGCATCATCTTAGTTGGTATACTCTTACTAGTACAAATATGCAGAGAAACTTCTTGGAGAGATAGATTTACTCCTAGCAAGAAAATGCTAGGCTATATTTTGATTACAATTCCTTACCTAATTCTTAGAGTTTTAGTTACAAAATCTCTTGGTGTGCCTAAAGCTAAACAATTATTTGTTAATGATTCTTTTCTTACACGCGTCTATACAATGAGTTTAGGCTATATGAAATATTTTCAGATCTTAGTTTGGCCGAAAGAACTTTGCTCTGAATATAACTCAGATATTATTCCTACAATAACTCTATTGACACCAATTGTAGTTCTATCTTTGTTATTGATATTTATTTTGATTTTTATAGGGGTTTGGCAGATAAAGAAAAATCCTATTATGGCTTATGCCTTACTATTTTTCTTCGTTACTACTAGTATAGTATCAAATATTATCGTACCAACCGCAGTATTAATTTCAGAACGAGCACTCTATTTACCAGCTATTAGCATTTGTTTATTAACCGCAGTATTAATTTATCAACTCTATTTATTAGGATGGCAAAAAGTTTCTCTTACAATTTTTTCAATATTGTTAATAGTCGCCTCGATTAGGACATATTACCGAACTATTGATTTTCAAAATGACTTTAACTTACTTAATTCTGTACTAAAAATCACGCCTGATTATGTTGCATCTAATTATTCTTTAGGCTCATATTATGAAGCAAAAGGTGAGTTAAATAATGCAGAAATATATTTTAAGAAAGCCCTGAAAAAAGATCCTAGTTATGGATTTATCTATGCTACTTTAGCAAATCTATATATGAAACAAGGTCGTTATGACGAAGTATTACCATTAATAAACCAGCAACTAACCTTAACGCCTAATTCTGTATTTGCACATGTGGCGATGGCACGATTTTACCAGCAAAAACAAGACTATCAAAAAGCTGCTGACTCTTATTTATTAGCTATTGATTACTCATTTCCAAACGCTCGTTTAGAACAAGAAACTTCCCTAGCATTTTATGCCATAGGAGAGTTAGAGCAAGCTAGCATACATTTGAAAAAAGCAATAGAAATAGATTCTGCTTTTTCTGAGCCTTTGGTACATTTGGCTAGAATTCTGCAAAAACAGAACCATTATGATGAATCACAAACATTATTAACTAAAGCACTTAAACTAGACCCTAATGACCCTGAGGCTTACACTCTCTATGGCACAGCGTTACTTTGGCAAGGTAATTTATGTGAAGCTAAAAATTATTTACTTAAAGCTCTCTCATTAAACCAACTATTAGCAGACACTCATCACAATTTAGGACTAGTTTATAGACAAATGAACCTTTATAAAGAAGCTCAACTAGCCTTTCAAACCGCTTTAACACTTGATCCAAAACTTACAATAGCAAGAGAACACCTTATTTCTCTTAAGCAAAAAGGACAGCCAGCAGCCTCACCAATTAATTGTCCTAATTAAATTACTAATTCATATGCCAAAAAAACAATGTTATTATAGCCTTAAGTTAAACTAACTTTTTGAAATTTTTTTATCTTTCCAATTAATACTAAATATCTTTTTTTGGGTTTATATGAATTCTAAAACAAATAGTTTCTTTTCTTTTAATAATATTAAAGACTCTCAAAAAAATTTTCTTATTGTTTTAATAATAGTATTACTCCCGCTACTTTGTTTTTCTAATAGCCTTCTAGGTGAATTTGTTTATGACGATCTGGTAATAGTCAAGGATAACCCAAACTTAAAACACCTCTCTGATATACCTAAATTATTTTTACAAACCTATTGGGGACAAAATAATAATGAAGGACTCTATCGTCCTTTAACTCACGTTACTTTTGCATTAAATTTTGCTATTTCTGGACATGACACCTACGGATATCACCTAGTAAACATTTTTATTCATATTATTAATTCTTTCTTAATTTATTGGCTCAGTAAGAATTATTGTAAGAATTGGTATCTAGCTTTATTATGTTCTCTATTTTTTGCTGTTCATCCTGTGCATTCTGAAGCAGTTGCAGCTATTTATGGTCGTCCAGAACTCTTAGCAACTATGTTCTTACTTATAGCCTGGGCAGGCTATGTTAATTGTATTAAAAGCAATTGGTGGTATGTACTTTCTTTAATAAGTTATTTTTTATCACTACTTTGCAAAGAAAGTGGAATTGTTTTTATTGGAATTTTATTATTAGTCCAAGCCTGCACAGAAAGAAGTTGGTTGGCTAGAGTTAAGCCTACGGCTAAACTATTAGGTTATATTTTAGCTACGATTCCTTATTTAGCCATTCGTGTCTATGTTACTAAAGCTTTTGGGGTTCCTAAGAGAGGGCAATTTTTAGGAAGTGAGCCTTTCTTAACACGCCTCTATACAATGAGCTTAGGCTATATACAGTATTTCAGAATGTTAATTTGGCCAGATAAACTTTATACAGAATACACTTATGATGTAATTTCTAGAACTACTAGCATAAGCTTAACAGTTGGATTGTCATTATTAATCATTATTTCTTTAATTATTATTGGTATATGGCAAATAAATAAAAAGCCTGCCTTAGCATATGCAATTTTGTTTTTCTTTGTTACTACAAGTATCGTATCAAATATAATTATTCCTACTGGGGTATTGATTGCAGAAAGAACAATTTATTTTCCTGCTGCTAGTATATGTTTATTAGCAGCATTAGCACTTTATCAATTAGATAAAATTGGTTGGCAAAAACTCTCTATTGGCTTGGCAGTAATATTGTTGATGTTGGCTTCTGTTCGTACTTACTACCGTAATTTTGATTTTCAAAGTAATTTTACTCTATTTGGTTCTGTATTAAAACTTACCCAAAACCATGTAAAAGTTACATATGCTATTGCAACTAGCTATGAAGAAAAAGGAGAGTTATTAGAGGCAGAAAAATATTATAAGGAAGTCTTAAAAACCGCTCCTAATTATGTACAAACATATTCTGCTTTAGCAAACCTTTATGCTAAGCAAGGGTTTTATGATAAAGCTTTACCATTACTACATAGAGCAATTGAGTTAGCACCTGATTCTGGTAATGCATATGTTCCACTAGCTAGAGTTTATATGCAGCAAAAAGACTATCCAAAAGCTATAGAAGCTTTCCAGACTGCGGTTAATTTGATTATCCCTAATGCAAAACTACAGCATGAGTTAGCCTTAGCCTATTTCTATGCAGAAGACTTAGAAAAAGCTGAATTAGAGATGAGAAAATCTATAGATTTAGATCCTTACTTTGCCGAACCACAAATAAACTTAGCACGAATTTTACAAAAACAAAATAAACCGGATCAAGCTCAAACCCTTTTGGATAAAGCGTTAGCTCTAGCTCCTAATGACCCTGATGCTTATACATTTTATGGAGTAGGGCTACGGATGAAAGCTAATATATGTGGAGCAAAAGATTATTTGCTTAAAGCTTTGTCAATTAATGCTCAACTTCCTGATGCACACTATGAGCTTGGCTTGATTTATGCTGAGATGCATTTATATAAAGAAGCTCGCCAAGAGATTGAAACTAGTTTGAAGTTAAATTCTACAAATACTGAAGCTAAACAAAAACTCCTTGAGCTAAACAAAACAGCACTTAATCCTGAACCTGCAATTAAATGTCCTAATTAGAGTCTTTGTTAGAGTTTTTGTTAGAGTTTTTGTTAGAGCTTTTGTTAGAGTCTTTAAGATCTATCGCTCTTAAAGCTTCTAGCCAAGCACTCGGTACACTATCACTAGGCATACGCCAATCACCCCGAGGAGAAAGACTAACGGATCCGACTTTTGGCCCATCTGGTAGACAACTACGCTTAAATTGCTGACCAAAAAACCTGATATAAAAAGCTTCTAACCATTTTAATAAAGCCGCAGGTTCATACTTATCAGCAAAAGCTATTTTAGCTAAAAAATGAATTTTGCTTGGAGAATAACCATTGCGCAAAGTGTGAAATACATAAAAATCTATTAGTTCATAAGGGCCAACAATTTCTTCAGTTTTTTGTAAAATTTTGTCACTAGCATCTGGCGGCAGTAGTTCTGGACTAATAGGAGTGTCTAAAATATCAGTCAAAATGGCTTGGGTAGTTTTATCCATTTTACTATCTGCTACCCATCTAACTAAATGCCTGACTAGAGTTTTAGGAATCCCTGCATTAACCCCATACATACTCATATGATCGCCATTATAAGTACACCACCCTAAAGCCAGTTCTGAAAGATCTCCTGTACCAATGACAAACCCTAAATCCATTAAAATCATTGTTCGCATTCGTGCTTGAGCATTTTCATAAGTAAGGTTATGTACATTTGGATTGTGTCCAATATCTTTGAAATGCTGCATGACAGTTTCGCCAATAGGGATTTCTCTTAAAGTCACCCCTAGGGACTCACATAAACGAATTGCGTTTGATTTTGTCCGTCCAGTAGTACCAAAACCTGGCATTGTTACTGCAAGTATTTGACTTCGTGACATACCAATCAAGTCAAAAGCCCCAACCATAACTAGTAGAGCCAGTGTCGAGTCTAGCCCACCGCTAATTCCTATTACGGCTTGTTCTAAGCCAAAATTGTCGCGTAGGTGTTCAATTCTTTTTGCTAATCCTGCAACTTGAATGTTAAAAATTACCTGACAACGTTGCCCTCTTTGCGCGTCATCTCCAGGAACAAAAGGATGTGGGTCAATATGGCGGTTTAATTTTGTAGCAGTAAAATCTAGCGGCTCGCTACTAAAATAAATTGGGCGGAAAGCTTGCCTTTCATCAGGAATTGTTTCACCAAAACTATTAGTCATTTCTCTTTCGCGCACCAAGCGTTCTACATCAATATCTGCAATGGTTAAGTAACTATCTCGACGAAATAGCTCTGATTCAGCTAGTAGAGAGCCATTTTCAGCAATCATACAATGTCCACTAAATACAACATCTGTTGTAGATTCATAAACACCACAACTAGTGTAAATATACGAGCAAATTCCTCGCCCTGATTGTTGTACTACTAATGGTCTACGATACTCAGCTTTTCCTACTACTTCATTACTAGCAGAAAGGTTACCAATCACTGTCGCACCATTTAGCACCATATGAGAAGAAGGAGGAATTGGCATCCACAAGTCTTCACAAATTTCTATGCCAACAATAAAATGCTGATTATTAACATCCTTAAATAAC
>JAHFUF010000007.1:13791-27581 GCA_023265235.1 Blastocatellia bacterium | reverse complement strand
TGCTAAACTTAGCTCTCATTTCTAAACAACTTAGCAACTTAGCACTTGATTATTAGCTCTACAAAGGCTTTTTATATGTCGGATGATCCTATGTTTCAGAACGAGAGCGACACACTTCTAGGGCGTACTTTAGACGGAAAATATCAATTAGAATGTCAAGTTGGTATCGGAGGAATGGCTGTAGTCTATTTGGCTAGGCGGCTTCACATTGGAGATAAGGTAGCTGTCAAAGTACTTAATACAGGCATTCAGTTAAGTGAAGTAGACCTTCAACGCTTTGAATTAGAGGCACGCTCTGCGGCAAAAATTAAACACCCTAACATTGTTTCTATTTTTGATTTTGGTACTACTTCAGATGGTCTTATGTACCTTGTAATGGAGCTTTTAGAAGGATCGTCTTTAGAAAAAGAATTAGAGGAAAAAACCTCACTAGACCTAGATAGAGCACTAGAATTAATTCAACCAATGTGCGAAGCAGTAAATGCTGCTCATGCCGAAGGGCTAATTCATCGCGACTTAAAACCCTCTAATATCCTACTTCATCGCCTTAAAGATGGAGCAGAAATTGTAAAAGTAGTGGATTTTGGTGTTGCTAAACTTACTAATGTTAATGATACAGCTTATAAAGAAAGATTAACCAAAACAGGTTATCTAGTTGGCACACCTCATTACATGTCACCAGAACAAATCCGAGAACAAGAAATAACCCTTAAGTCAGATATTTACTCTTTAGGGGTAATCATCTATGAGATGTTAACAGGATGTTTGCCTTTTGATTCTGATAATGTGATTGATTTGCTACTTGCACACTTGGAAAATTCTGCTAAATCAATGCGAGACCTAGCCCCTAATGTTCCCATAGGAGTTGACGAAGCGATATTAAAAGCACTTTCTAAAGATCCTAGCAAACGCCAAACCTCAGCCCGTGAACTTTATCAAGAGGTTTATAGTAGTATTCGAGGAGAAACTAGCGGGGTTACTTCGGAGCATTTACGCCATCGTACTACCCCTAGTACAGGAATGCATCTGCAACAAAACGCACGTAGCACGCTAAGTAAAGCTAAACGGGCTAATCTAATGGTTTATGACACATTAACAGGGCTTTATAACAATGTGTTTATGAACCTGCGTTTAGATAATGAAATCGTAGAATCAAAAGCTAGTGGAGATCGCACAGCAGTTTTACTTTTTGGTATAGATGGCTTTAAGAATATTAACCAACGACATGGCTTTGTGGTTGGGGATTTAGTATTAAAAGAGGTTGGCGTTTGGTTAGAACAAACCTTAGAAGAAAAGGCAGTGGTAGGACGTTATCGAGGTGATGAATTTATTGCTATCTTCTCTAAAACAGAAGGTAAAACCGCTATGCAACAAGGGCAAGAAGTCCTAGAACTAATGAAACAGGAATCTCTTAAAGTAGAAGGTACTAATAATCAAATCCAAGTTAATTGTTCTGTTGGAGTAGCACAGTTTCCTGGTGATGGGGAAAATGCTACAGAGCTTGTAGAACAAGCACATCTAGGAATGCGTCAGGCTAAAACAGAAGGGGTTCAAATCTATTGGTTAAAGCAAGTTCAAACTCTTACCTCGCTTACTGCAAGCTATTCATTTGATAATTTTGTTGGTCGCAAAGCAGAATTAGAAAAACTAGAGCGAGAATTTGACCGTATTTTAACTAGTCAAGGTCGGACGGTTTGTATTATTGGTGACACTGGAATTGGTAAAAAACGCCTAGCAGAAGAATTTCGCCGACGCTTAACAGGTAAAGACGTTATGTTTTTACGAGGGCGGTTTTATGAATCTAGTCAAGCCATTCCCTATAAGACTATCTATGACAGTTTACACGGACATTTATCCTTAATGATTGAAGAAAGCTTTGATCATATTCGAGCTTTGTTTGGGAATTTGGCAGACAAAATTGTTAAGGATTTCCAAGAGGGCGAAAGTTTTCGTTTCTTTAACGCTACTGTTCAAACGGGTAGCGAGCAAGAAAAATATGTTATTTTTGACTACTTAACTAAAATCTTTGTTGGTCTAGCTAAAGAACATCCATTAGTTTGCTTCCTAGAAGATATGCAATCGGCTGACTCGCTTAGCTTAGAATTTCTAGCCTACCTTAGTCATAATACTAACCATAACCGTGTTATGTTAGTTGGTTGTGCTCGTACAGAAGGCTTAGCAGATAAACATCCATTTCGATTATGGTTAAGAAATATTGGGCGATCTGGAGCAGAGATCTTACAACTTCAATCACTCTCAGAATCTGATGTTGGCCAAATGGTAGAGGCTATTTTTCCTAGAGTAGTTTTTTCTCCTAGTACTATCCGACTGCTTTATCGTGAAACTAAAGGTAATCCTTATTTTCTAGTGGAGGTTATTAGATATCTAATTGATGAAAATATTATTACTTTTAGCGAAGGGGTATGGCGATGTGAAGAACTAGAAAACCTAACACTGCCACGCTCAATTGTTGATGTAGTAGAAGCATTACTAGGGCGAATGGATGATGAACTCTTAGACATTTTCTCTAAAGCAGCAGTGATTGGAGAAGAATTTAGTTTTGGCTTACTACAAAAAGTTACTAAACTAGATGAAGATGGACTACTAGACTATATTGACAATGGGCTAAAAGGCCAATTAATAAAAGAGCGTGATAACAGTAGCAAAGATGAAATCTATGGTTTTCACCATAGCATTATCCAAAAAGTGCTTTACTCACGTCTTAATCGCAGGTTGCGCCGCACACTACATTCACAAGTAGGTGAAGCATTAGAAAAAATAAATCGTACTAACCCAAACAAAGTTGCTGGTGAGTTAGGCTATCATTTTCATTACTCAGGGGTTTATCAAAAAAGCTTTAAGTACAACCTAGAAGCAGGATTAAGAGCTTGGCGGGCACATTCAATTGACGAAGCTCAAAGATTTTTTGCTTGGAGTGAAGAAGCAGCAGCAAAATTAGGTTTTCTTCCAGAAAGCGACGAGCCAGAAGAAGCACCCACTCAAGACGACTTTAAGCAGACAGCCGAGCTTACATTAAATTATGGGCAGCTATTAATTAATGTTGGGAAATTAGAACTTGCTCAAAAAGAGTTAGAGAATGCTTTAGAATTAGGTAAACAGTTAAAAGATGAATTACTACAAGCTAAAGCTTACAATGCTTTAGCAGAATTAAATGAGGCTTCTAGCCAATATCACCTAGCGGTTGATTATTGTAATAAAGCCATTCTTATTGCTGATAAATTGGGTGATAAAACAATTAAAGCTGCAAGTACTTGTTTTATTGGGACAACTTATGATCGTCTTGGTCAATATGATGAAGCGATAAGTGCTTTTAAGCAAGCAATAGAAATTGCTAAAGATTTGCCTGGATCTGTTTCCAATGCAACTGCTAGACGTGAGCTAGCCTTTACACTAATTCGTAGAGGTTCTTATAAAGAGGCTCTAACTCTAGCTAGTGAGGCATTAAAACTTTCTCAAAGCTCTAATGATAGGTTAAATGAAATGATTGCTCGTTCGATTATGGGGCAGATCTACTTTAACCAAGGTGACTTAAAAAAAGCCAGTGAGTATTATGAAACTGCTTTGAAAATGGCTAGTCAGCTAGATAGGCGACGTGGACAGGCGATAGAATTGTTTAATATAGGTGAGGTTCATCGCACCCAAGGCCATTATCGACAGGCAATAGATTGTATTCAACGCTCTTTGGAAATTAGCCGTGAAGTAGGTGAACGTCAATATGAAGCCTTAGCTAAATTTAGCCTAGGATTAATCTATCAAGCTACTGATAGTCTTAACCAAGCCTTTGAAACTCTTAATCAAGCCCTACAACAACAAAGAGATGTTTCTAATAAGAGTGCGGAAACATCTGCGCTACTTGCACTTGCCGAAATACATTTAGAACGTAAAAATTATGAAGAAACAGAGTTTCTTGCTAAACAAATTAATGAATTAGCAGATAAACTAGGTAACCCTACTTTGTCTTGGCAAGCTCATTTTCTTAATGCTAGACTATGTATTGTTGCTGAGAAAATAGAAGAAGCATGTGATGAGCTACGCGTTAGTGTTGGGACTATTGAAGCAATGTGTGATGAGCTTTCAGGGGATGTTGATCGACAAACTTTTTTAGCAGACAAGCATGATGTTTATGATCTGTTGACAGAGTTAATGGAAAAGCAATAAAAATCTACAACAAAAATTAATAGTAGGTCGTAGGAGCTAAGTAAAATTTTTCTAGATTGATATTTAGACAGCCATTAGACTATGGTAGAATTCGGAAACTCTGAAAACTTGGAGAAAAATAATGACTACAGGACCAAATACTTTAATTGGTAAGCTCTCTTTTTGGGGCTTTTTAATGATGTTTCTAACTTGGTTAGCAAGACAAATTCTAACCTATTTATTTATTATTATTACTCCTTGGCTAAACTGGTTGATTGCTTGGGGAGTTATAATAGGAGGTATTTTACTAGGATTAATCGTTTTATTTGTTGGTATAGCGGCATTTCTAGCCATTAGATCTTGGACACGTCGACGGGAAGAGAGCAAAAAGGAAAATGAAAAAGCTTAAGCTTTATTGCCTGATAGGGTTTATTGGTGTAGGTCTACTTTTACAAGCTTGGCCTACACAAGCTGGTAATTTGCAAAACACTGCTACTCCATCTTCAGCAAAAAGAACCGCTAGAACGCCAGCTAAAAGATCTCGTCCTCCGGTTGAGAAAATTCAAGTAGAATTAACGCCAGAACAAAATATGGCTGCTCTAAAGAATTGGGTTTTTTTATGTGCTCCTTGTCATACTGTACAAGCAACAGGAACAGAAAACGGGCCAGCCCTTTTAGGCGAAAAAGCACATAAGAGTTTTACAGTAGCACAACTAAAGAAAATTTTTGCTGCTCCAGATGAACATGGTTTGTCAGAAGCTATTCCAGCTTTTCGCAAACTAAATGCAAAGCAACGCGAAGAGCTAGCAATCTGGTTTGCTATGTTGAAAAAACCTGAAGATATAGTTGTTACAACAGATTTTCCTAACCCTCCTCCATTTATTTTTGTGCAACAATGTGCTGGTTGTCATGCTCCTGATGCAACGGGGAATATTGGCCCTAATTTGTATAACGTAAATAAACGGCGTGAGCGAGCAGAAATACTTAAGCTGATAGAAGATCCTGCTAGTGTTGGGGTTAAGTCAAATATTATGCCAACATTTTCTGAACTTTCTCAAGAAGAGCGTATTAAGATTGTAGATTGGCTAGTGACACTTACAAAATAGGTATTATTGGTAATAACAAAATGTAGGGGCGAACTGTTCGCCCTTCTAAACATCAGACAAAGAGGGCGAACAGTTCGCCTCTACATTTAATCTTACAAAACTCACTTAACCTTACCATTATCAACTATTTTTCCAGAATCGCTAATTGCTTGGAAAGAAACGTCTTTATCATCAATTTCTACTAACATAAAATGCCATCCAACATAACTAGCAGCACGAATAGGACTTTGCAAGTTTATATCATAAAGCGGTGTGCCACCTCCGCCAGTAACAAAATGTTGAATCCCTTTTTGTAAGTGTGTCCGCTCATAAATATGATCGTGGCCAGCAAATACAATGTTTACTTTATATTTTACTAGTAATGGCTCAAGAACATTCCTTAAAGCTAAGTCAGAGCCATGATATGTTCCAGATGAATAAATTGGGTAGTGATAGAGGGCGATTTTCCAACGAGCCTTGCTTACTTTAAGAGCATTTTCTAGCCATGCTAGTTGTTTATTACCTAAATTGGTAACATCTAGCATAAAGAATTCTACTAGTCCTTCTGCTTTCCTAATTGTGTAATATTCTCGACCATCCATATTAAATAATGGGTATTGGGTTTCGTCTTGTCGGCCTTCGATAATATCATGATTACCTAAGGTAGCAAAAAACTTTACATTATCTTTAAGCAAAACACTGTAGGGTTGTTCAAAAAAAGGCCGGTAATACTGTCTATTTCCTGTACCATAAATGTTATCGCCTACGGTTAAAACAAAGTCTATAGGTTTGTTTTGGTGAGCCAAAATCATTTGTTTGGCTACTTTTAGTTGTTGTAGGCTACCAAAGCCCCAATCACCAAAGACAATGAAGCGAACCTGGTTTTTAACAGGAGTAGCTGTAATTAATGAAAAAGGACTAATTAGTGTGCTAGCAGCAATTGCTCCAACAGATTTTATTACTTCGCGACGAGAAATTAAAAATTGATCAAAATTTTTATCCAAAATGACACCTCGTAAAAATATACCTTTTTTATTTAGCTTCTAAAATGGGATTTTTAACAGATTTGCTATTTAAAAAACAAGAGAATTTTAACAGGCAGGAAAAAGTTTAAGAAGTGTAAGGAGTATTAAGGAGGCTGTCTTGGCAAATGTCCTGACAGCCTGCAAAGATAAACTACTTAGTTATTTTGTTTTAGGAGCGGCTTCTTTTTTGGGAGCAGCTTCTTTCTTAGGAGCGGCTTCTTTCTTAGGGGCAGCTTCTTTCTTAGGAGCAGCTTCTGTAGTAATTTGATTATCTACTTTCTTAACACCTTTTACGCTCTTAGTAACGTTAGTAGCCACACCTTTGAGGCCACCATTTTTAACTTTTCCTGTTAGAGTTGCAACACCATCTTTAACGGTAACAGCAATTTCTGCATCTTTGAGTGATGGGGTTTTGCTAAGCTTGGCTTTTACATTTGTTGTAAGAGTAGCATCATCAACAGCAGCAGGAGCGGCTTTTTCAGCCTTAGCAGCTTTTTCGGCTTTAGCTGGAGCAGTTTTTTCGGCTTTAGCAGGGGCAGCTTTTTCGGCTTTTTTCTCTTGTCCAGCAAAAGCAAAAGTTACTAATAACAAAATTATAGTCAATGTAGATGTGAGTTTTTTCATTTATTTTTCTCCAAGATTTGAATTTATTGGTATTTAGCCCAAGTATGTGTTTTCGCAAAATAACATTTACAGTACTTTAAGCTTGTAACTAGATGAAATAGAGACAAAAAACGTTGAATGGCTTAACCCAACAATTTGATTTATTCCCTAACATAACAAAACTATTAACTGGAAACACAACGTAAGTTATCTATATGATTAAAAACTAGTTACTAAACAGACATTTTAACTAAGCTTGATAAAGATGCAAACCTTTTAAGCGAAAAACCTTGGTGGCTTTTTTTCTTAAACCGTTAACTGTCAACTATTTTTGATTCTTTATGGAGCTTACCGAATTATTTTGTAAAAATCAGCTTTTGTTTTAGCCCCAATTCCATTATTTTGCGATAATAAAAGAGCATTAACTAAAATTGCTCTGGCTTTCTGTGAACTAGAAAGGTTGTCAAGATAAATGTCAAAGCGCGAAACTAATTACTTAAAAATGCTTTTTCAAAGTAACCCTAACTTAATATTTGTAGGGATAATGTTTTTTTCTACTTTAGTCTTTAACTCAGGGTTTCTTTTTCTTTTAGTAGCAGGTGAATTAGGCTTGCTTATGCTATCTCAAGTAGGAGCAGTACAAAAATATTTATGTAAAATTGCTGAAGTCGAATGGCAAAAAGAACAGGTTTTTTTAGAGGAACAAATAATTGCTGGGCTAGGAGACAATTATAAAAATGATTTTTACCGACTAAAACAGCTTTGTGGAGAAATTGAACGACGTGCTGCTGACCTAGGACAAGATCAAGCTTCTCTATTAATGGTAAATGATTTAGGTGGTAAACTTTCTTCTTTTAAGTCTGAGTATGTAAAAATGCTGAGAGCACATTATTTACTTTCAATAAAAAACTTTAAGTCTATGAAAAGTCGTGTTGATGATGATATAAAACGTTTGGAAAATAGCATTCGTAACGAACAATCTATGCAAGTAAGAGCTACATTAGAGCAGAACTTAAAAATCCTACAACAGCGTTCTACTAAGCTATTTCAGCTTGGGGATCTAGTTAGACTATTAGAAGCTAGACTACAAGTAATCCGCAATTCCTTGCAATTAATCCAAGATGAAGTTTATAGTCTTACCAATGTTCGTGGCATCTCAGAAATGGTTAATGGCTTGTTAACAAACCTAGAGCTTAGCGAAGAATTTCGTTCTTATTATGACGATGTTTTAAGTGAAAAAAGCTTTTCAGGTCTAGAAAATAATAACGATCTTGTCTTAGAACCAGATTTTAATCCTAATAAAGAATCTTATGAATCGACTCGCCGACGGGAAAGAAACTAAAGGAGAACTATGGCGGAAAAACCAAAATCCCCAGCAGAACTAGAAAAAATGTTAAAAGATATGGAGTCAATGTCTAAAGGTTTTGGAGACAGTCCAAAGCCCGCTCGTAATGAGGGCGGAGGGGCACTTAAGTCTTTACTAGGGTTTTTTGTCAAAATTCATGATGATGAAGATGAAAAAGTAGCTAAACAACCTCCTCCATTAGCACCAACGCCAGCAAAACCTCCTGTCACATCACTCCCAACATCACCAGCAATGACTGCTCCAAGTATGGTAGAACCTACTAGCCAACGCCGAGTTTCTGATTTAGTAGCCAATGAAGCTTTGCCAAAGTTTAATCAACCCAAAGCTACTGCTCAACAAGAAGACCTTTCGACTAAAGCGTTTGAAGAGATTTATAAAGAAGCAGGAGTATTTAAGTTTAAATGCTCTATTGATGAGTTAGTAGAGTTAATGAATAGTCCAACAGTCGCTAGTCACCCTCTGGCCATAAAGGTAGTAGCAGTTAATCTAGCACTTACTGCTAAAGGGGTAAAACTTGATGATTATATTGCTGATGCAGTGCGTAAAGATCGTGCGCTAGATGCTTACCAACTAATGCTTAATGAAAGAGCTTCTGAGATAGAAAATAAAGCTAAAGCGGATATTGAAACTATTCAAAAAGAAGTAGAAGAATACTTAAAGAAAAAACAACAGGAGATGGAAAAACTCCGCACACAAGCTTCTGAGGCTAGCCGCCAAGCAGTAGAGTTTGCTATAAGTCGTCAGGTTGAAGAACAACGTTTAGCCGACACTATTAGCCCATTTCTAGAAGGTAAGCCAAACCCAGTTTCTATTGGTAATACACCAGAACGTTTATAAATGTAGTAATTGGTAGATGTAGATAGATATTAACTTATTCTAAAGTTTAGCCTTACAGGAAAAGGTTTTCTCAAAAACTTAATAACACTAGACTATCAATAACAGATTCGACCATAGAGGAAATCTGTTTGCTGCTAAATTAGATAGCATTAATCCGAAACTTTTAACAGATCAAAATTTGGAGGCGGTTATGAGAGTAGGTCGAATAGAACTTGGCCCTGGAGCGGTTATTTTAATTTTTCTAGTAATGGCAGGATTGGTCTACATTGGTTTAGACAAACTTGGGGTAGTAGACAAAGTTAAAAACACCATTAATCCTGTTGGTGAAACGCCAGGAGACTCCAAAATTCCAGAAAAGCGGGTAAACTTAGGTGATTTTAAGGATCTACCTAGTTCAGAAGTAAAAGCACCAGAAAAAACTACTGATAACCCAGAAGTAACGATAGGTATTTGGACTTGGCAAACTGTTAGTGGGCTGATTGATGCTGTTGGGGGTAGCGGTAAGTCTGGGGAATATCCTAATAGCTGTTTATGCCAAGCTGGTATTACTAATACTAAATTAATAGTACAAAACGATACAGCAGAACAAATCAAGCAATTATCTGCTAACCAAATGCAACTAGTAACAACCACTGGTGACCAATCCGCAGTTGATATTGCTGGTGCTAACAAACTCTTAAAAGGCAACAAAGCAAAAGTGATTTGGAGTAGTGGCTATTCTTTTGGAGAAGATTGTTTAATGGGGCCAGAGTCTTGGAAGAAAAACCCCAAACTTGCACTGGGTTCTGTAGTGGTAACGGCGGTTCCTTATTGTGATTGGAACGTAGTAGTAAATTGGGCTAGTGATAACCAAATCCCAGTTAACCCTAATGAGGAAGTTTATGATCCGCAAGCAATTAACTTTGTTAATGCAGTAGATCATATTGAAGCATCACAAAAATTTGTTAACAACTCAAAAGTAAGCTTAACTAATAAGGCTACGAATAAAAAAGAAGATTTTCAGATAGATGCGGTTGCTACTTGGACTCCTGGTGATGTAACAGCAGCTAAAGATCGTCCAAATGTAACTTATAAAGGCAAACAGGAAAAGCTACAAAAAATCGTTTCTACCAAAGAATATAGCTATATGATGCCTCATATCCTTTTTGGTAACGAGGATTGGCTTAATCAACATCGCGATTATGTAAAAACATTACTACGTTGTATTGCTCGTTCAAATGAAAAAATTAAGACTGATGATAATTACTTAAAGAATCGTATTGCTGCGCTAAACGCATTAATGTTTAATGTTGAAGGTGCTGGCCCAACTTTCTGGTATGACTATTTCAAAGGTAAAGTAGAGAATGGAGTTCCTCTTGGTGGTTCGCGTGTTAACAACTTAGCTGAAGTAAAACACTTGTTTGGATTAGCTAACAACCTACCAATCGAACAAAGCATTTTTGGTATTACCTATACAGATCATGGAAAACGCTTACAGAAAATTTTACCTACTAGGCTAGATAGTTTTGCTGCTGTTAAAGATGTTGTAGATTTAAGTTTTATTAAAGAAATTTCTGATGAGCAAAGCACTACGCCTGTTTATCAAGCTAAATTTGAAGCAGGGCAAAACAAAGGCACAGTAGTAAATGCTAATTATCAAATTACTTTCCCTTCTGGCTCGGCTGCAATTCAGTCTTCAGAAACAAAAGTACTAGAAGAAATCCGTAGCTTGCTAATTCGTGCTAGTGATACCAAAGTGATTTTATATGGCCATACAGATAATTTAGGGGATGATTCTGTTAATGTCCCTCTCTCTAAACAACGTGCTCAATCTGTTTGGGAATGGCTTAAAAAATCTGATCCTAGTGGTGTAAATATCAGCGATAACCGTTTACAAACCATAGATGGATATGGGGCTAGTAAACCGCTTTCTGGTAATGTAAACAAAGATGATAAAGAACGTGCGGCCAATCGTCGAGTAGAAATCGTGTTAAAGTAAGTCTGATAACGGATTTACTAAGTATTTTTGGAAAATTTTTTATTAATTGTTATATACCTCCTCAAAATTTTGTCTGATTAATGAGAACGTAAACAGTCATTGACAGAAAAATTGATGTATTTGTTAGGAGGTTAACAATGCTAAGTAGAAAGAGAAGAAGCCTGATGGTTATCGGGCTTTTTGTTTTAGGAACATTATTAGCAGATTTTAATAACAACAGTGAAATAACAAAAGTAAAAGCCTTTGCTAGTTCATTTCCCAATAATTCTAGCCCAATTGTATTAAATAATGGTAATCGATTTGTTTGGGTAGTAAACCCAGATAATAATTCTGTTACTAGAATAGATATAGGTGATGAAAGAAGTTTCCCCTCAATTACTATCCCAGTAGGTAAAGAGCCACAATCATTAGTGCTATCAGCAGATGATACAAAGGTTTATGTTGCCAATACTGTTGATGGTACTGTGTCAATTATTAGTACTGCTACATCTCAGGTGGTTGGCACTATTACAGTAGGTACAGAGCCACGAGCAGTGGTACTAAGCCCAAATGGTACTAAGCTTTATGTTGCTAATTCTAATTCTAGTAGTGTTTCTGTCATAGATACTAAAACAGACAAAGTTACTAAGGAAATCAAACTTGCGGCTAGTCCAGATGGTAATATTAGACCTTATGCGTTGGCTATTACTAATGATGGTGACTTTGATGATAATGATGAAAGAATTTTAGTGACTAATTTTTTGGGACAATATCGTCCTAATGATGTTCGCCCTGGTGCTGATGATGGCAAAGTAGGACAAGTGTTTGTTATTGATACAGCTAAGGAGCTATTAACAAACACTATTACCCTTGATCCTATGATAGACACAGGGTTTTCCTCTAATGGAAGTGCTTTGAAGAAAGTTGCTCCTGGCCCAGCAGATAGACCTAATTTGGTTGCAACAGGAGCTTTTCCTAATTTGCTTAATAGCATTGTGATAAAAGGGAATAGGGCTTATATCTCAGCTACAGGTTCTCAACCTGACGGCCCTGTGCGCTTTAATACCAATGTTCAAAGCTTATTATCAGTTATTGATTTACAAGCTAATAGAGATGCCAACTTAACTACCAATATGAATTTTGGTATTCAGTTTGAGCCAGATAAATTTGACTCACAAAATAATCCATTAACCCGCTTTGTTACAATCCCTTACGCGCTTGCATTTAAGAAAACATCTAATGTAGGTTATGTAGTTTCTTCTCTTTCAAATATGTTGGTACAAGTTAACCTAGACAATCAAGGAAAAGGCTCTATCAATGCTCCTAAAGTAGCAGGAGATGCTGGAAATATTACACGTATTTTGGTTGGTAAAAACCCTCGTGGTATTGTAATCAGAAATGATGATGCTAGGGCTTATGTAATGAATTATGTTTCTCGTGATGTAACGGTTGTAGATATTGTAAATAATAAAGTTATAGCTACTGTCACAAGTGCACCACAGCCTACAGACCAACGTGGGCAATTTGTACAGCGTGGAAAAGAATTGTTTAACACTTCAATTGGCCCAATCTTTGATGGTCAATCTGCTGCTTTCAAAGGTCAAGGCCGAATGAGTAACCATGGAATGGGCGGTTGTTTTGAATGCCACCCAGAAGGGCTTAGTGATGGTGTAGTATGGATGTTTCCTGATGGGCCACGCCGAGCAATTCCTCTAAACTGGGATTTTGACAAAAAGAATCCTAGTATTGAAAGAGTTTATAATTTTTCTGCTAATCGAGACGAAGTACAGGATTTTGAGCTTAATACTAGAGGGGTTTCTGGTGGTGCAGGTTTAATTCGTTTGGCTAATAATGAACAAGATCCTGCGGTAACTAACTTAACTCCACTAGCTAATACTGGTCGTAACACTGATCAAGACGCTATTGCAGCTTATGTTAGTTCAATTAGAGCACCTATTTCTCCTTTTTCACAAGATGATAATGATGTAAAAAAAGGCCGAAAATTATTTGAAAAAGCTGGCTGTGTTACTTGTCATTCTGGTTCACTTTGGAGTACTTCAATACGTGACTTTTCACCACCTCCACCAGCAGATCGTGTTAAAGATGCACAAATCCTTAGTGTGTTAAGGAAAGTAGGTACTCTTGATCGCAGTAAACCCCATGAAATCATTGGTACAGGAGCAACTCTTGGCCAACCTTCTAGAGGAGATGATGGTTATAACCCTTCTTCGTTACTAGGAGTCTATACCAATCTACCGTACTTGCATGATGGTTCGCTAACAACTGTTGAGCAAGTCCTTAACAACCCAGCTCACGTAGGAACAAACAAAATACTTTCTATTGCCAAAAAACGTGCTCAGCTAATTAAATTTGTTTTATCCATAGATGATAGAACAGAGGCTTTCCCTTTGAAAAAGTAACCATTCCTCTTAGCTTCAAACTTAAGTAAATACTAGTACGCCAGGACATCAGGACAAGTCCTGGTTTTTTTGTTATAATATCCTGCTTAAATATCTAAGATTTTTTTATTCTTTAATACAGCCTTATAATAATTTTAAATAGCCCCTAATAATTTTACCTAATTGCTGAATGTTAAACCTTCTTTTAACATTACAGAAAGCCGGTTGTGTTAACCATTTATAAATCTGACTGTAACTTTAGTAAAATTCACTAAATATTTAACACCTTATAGGAAGTAAAATTATGAAAACATATAAGTGGTATGTTGTTTGGCACGTATTTACTATTCTTATAATGAT
>JAHFUF010000007.1:0-13781 GCA_023265235.1 Blastocatellia bacterium | reverse complement strand
TTGTGTTTTTTCTAATATTGTATTAGCTCAGAGTAATCAACAAGATAGAGGGTTTTATAAGAGTTCTTTTATGCTTTTATCCAGTTTTTTAGCTGACAAAAAAGCTGACAAAAAGACTGATAAACCTGCCAAAACACCAGAGCCAAACATTAAAAAAAAGGAAACATCGCTAAACAATACTTTACCTATTTCTTCTACAAATAAATTTCCTAGTATTTTTGTGGGCGCAGAAGAGCCACCTCTAGGGTTTGCTGGGCCAAAATCTAGTGTTAAAATAAATAAACCAAAAACAGATGAACAAGAAAGCGGAGATTTCATTCCTGTTGATGATCGTTGGCGAGTTGGCTTTCCTGAATGGGATAGACATGGCGATCCTACCAAAGCAAACTATCCTTATACCAAAGGTAGTATACTTAATCCTTATCGTCAAAATGTACTAAAAGGAGATTATCCTATTCTTGGCTCAGACAAATTTTTTACTTTAGCTTTGACTAGTGAGACTTTTTTGAGTACTAGGAGGATACCAATTCCTAATACTACTAGTGTCGCTCAAGCCAATGGGAAGTCTTTTGAGCGTGGAGGGCTTTTTCTTTTTAATCAAAATTTTTCTATTACAGGAGATTTTTTCCAAGGTGCAGCGAGTTTCAAACCTGTTGATTGGCGTGTTCACGCTACAGTAGTGTTTAATTTAAACTATGCACATGCTGGTGAAAATGCGAACCTAGGTATAGCTTCTAGTCCAAGCCACATTCGCCGTGACAGTATTATTGCACTCCAAGAAGCCTATGGAGAATATCGTTTAGGAGACACAACCAAAATCTTTCCTTTTCTTCGAGGTAAGGGTAGCAAAGGTGGCTATAGTCCCTTCTATGACACTACTTCAATTCGTGGTGGTATACAGCTTCTTAATAGTGATTTCCGAGGTTTTGTCTTTAATGATACTAACCTTGGAGTAAGATTATTTGGTAACTTTGCTTCAAATCGTTACCAGTATAATGTTGCTTATTTTGATCTGTTCAGAAAAGATATCAACAGTGGCTTAAATACTCTTAGTTCTCGTGGGCAAAGAGTCTTTATTGCTAACCTCTATCGTCAAGACACGATTAAAAAAGGCTACACTGTAGAGCTTAGCTATCACTACAACCAAGATGATGGTCAAACACAGGCTGTGGAAAAAAATAGCTTTCCACAAGGCTCAAAAGCTATTGGAGTTGCAGTTCCTCATAAGCTACGGACACATTACTTTGGTTTTACTACAGATGGACATTTTGGGGAAAGGCTACCTAAAATACTGGGTTTAAATAAGATTGGTGGTGGTTTAAACCTAAGTACAGCTTTTTATCAAGTTCTTGGTACAGATGACTTTAATGGTTTAGCTGGGCGTAAGGTAGATGTTAATGCTCAACTAGTTGCTATTGAATTGTCTGTAAACCGTGACTGGAAGCGGTTTCGCACTTCTTTTCTTTATTCTTCTGGTGATAGTAATCCTACAGATGGTACTGCTAGAGGTTTTGACCATATTGCAGCTAATAACAATTTTGCTGGAGGGACTTTTAGTTTTTTTAATCAAGTAGGGTTACCATTCTTAAATGCTACTCAAACGACTAGCCAAAGTAACTTAATTCCAAACCTGCGTAGTAGCAAAGCTGGTCAAGCAAACTATATAAACCCAGGGCTATTTCTTTATAACACAGGGACAGACCTGGACATCACTCAAAAGATACGTGTTATCAGTAATGTGAATTTTTTACGTTTTGCTACTACAGAGCCTTTGGTGCTTGGTTTATCCCGAGAGAAAATTGAAAAAAATCTAGGAATTGATTTTAGTACAGCAATCAAATATCGTCCAATTCTTACTGAAAATATAGTGATTTTTTCTGGGTTTTCAGCACTTCGTCCTGGTGCAGGTTTTACTTCCATTTACGAATCAAATTGTAAGCCTGCTGGCCTGCCTGAATGTGGTAAAGACAACAGTAGCAAGACCTTATTTAACATTTTTGCTACAGTCAAAATTACTTATTAATTTTTATTGTAGTCTAAAAATGTTTTTCCAAAATAATAATCAATTAGGTTTTCCTATCAAAATAAAAGGTGCCCAATAATAAGGATCAGAATAGGTTGATCTTTCATTATGAATTAAGTACAACTGAGCAGACCTCAAAGCTTGGTTTTTACTCTCTCCTTGACTCAAAGCTTGGTAGAATTGGATAATTAGCTCTTTAGTCGATTTGTCGTTTACTTTCCACAAGCTAGCTACAACAGCCCTGACACCAGCGCGTCGAAATTGCTCAGAAATACCAAAAAGCTCTATTCCATCGCGTCCTAAAGCTGTTTCACAAGCTGAAAGGGTAATGAGTTCTACACCGCTTAACTGTAGCTCTAATGATGAAATCTCATTGTAATAAAGCTTTTTCTCTTGGTCATTATTACCAGCTAACATAATAAAAGAGCGTTTAGGATCTCTAGGTTCTAAGTGTGCATGAGTGGCAAGATGAATGTAAGAAGCCTGGCGGATTTCCTTTAATAATTGGGTTTTGGTTGCTTCTGCACCAGTTCTTATCAATGCACGATCACCAAAAATTCTAGTTAATTCTTTGGTTTCTATTTCTGCTTCTGGTAGTTTTAATTCAGCATCTTGTGGGAATGGATTGCCGTATCCTAAAACACGCCCGTCATCTTTTTTAAGATTTGATTCAGTATAATAAATCAAAGAACCCGCAGTAGCTAGATAACTAATAGAAATAGACTCGATTAAGTATTTGTCTTTATTCCATAAGGCTTGAAAAGGTAAATATTGTAATTTGTCATTAACCACTACAGTAAGATGTTTAGCTGCAAGTATTTCATTTTCAAAAGGTAAGATTAAAGAGTCGTAAAGCTCTTGGCTGATTTTGTTTCTTTCTTCTGCTGACATTTCCCTTTTATGGCTTAGACCAACAAGCAAAAGCTGAATATTACGATCTAATTGACTATCACTAATAGGGAGGACTTTAATTTTCAAGCTTTTATTATCAAAAACTGCTAACACAATTTTGTCTAAAAGCGAAAATGTCTCTAAAACTATGGTTTCTTCTGGAACTGAAGCTTGAATATTAGCAAAACTAACAGGTTTTAATCCTAATATTTCTGCAACCTTAGAATTATTTTGTAGGACATTTGCAGTAAAAATCTCTTGCTCCAAGATTAATTTATCTAATTGTTGCTGAAGATTAAGGCGTTCCTTTTTTTCACTGATGTTTAATAGTTGCCGTTCTGTTGTTTGAATTTTTGCAATATATTTTTTTAGTTCTATATAATCTAAAGCTTCTTTAGAAGTAAATTGTAGGCTTTCATTTTTTTGATATAAAACCGCCAAGTCGCTTTGTTTAGCTTGCTCTATGTATTCAATAGCTGTTTCAGAGCGGCCTACTTTGACTAATAATTCTACTAGGTCACGGTAGACTTGTTGTTTATTTTTAGTAAGAAATAGTTTTTCTGCTTCTTCTCCTCCTGAGAGATGAGTACGGATATTTTGTAATGTGCCAACAGCTTGTTGTAGGTATTTTATTGCATCTTCAAGCTTTAATTCATCCCACATCAACAAACCTTTTAGATAGAGTATTTGCCATTCTATTGCAGGAACATCAAAGGATTTTGCTAGATTTAGAGCATCATCAATTAGAACTTGTGCATTTTGTTGTTTTCCTGTTTCTCTCAGTGCACGTGCTTTGGTCATTAGGGCGAAGGCCATATCTAACGGCTCTTTGGTCTTACGTGCTTCTAATAGTGCTTGGTTAGCCCATTCTATTGCAGCAGTATAATCTTTCATTTCAACTAAACATAAACTAATTTCAATTGATAAAATCCGAACTTCAGCCCGATTAAAAACTTCTTTGTTTAGGTTTAATGCTCGTTTGAAATGTTCTAAAGCTAAAGGGAATTCTTGTTGGACTAGGTAAATTTCTCCTAGTCGTGCTGTTGCAGTCGCAACTGCTTTTTTATCGCCTAATTCTTCTGCTAAGGTTACGGCTTTCTTATAATAATCAAAAGCAGTTTTGTAATCAGCTTGAGCAGAAAAATAAAGGCTTAAATTATTATAAGTGATCAAAAGTTTTTCTTGATCTTTAGACTCAGTAAATATTTGTAATGCTCGTTGACTATAAGACGTTGCTTGTTGGTAATCGCCTTGGTAATAGGCAATAGAGCCAAGGTTTTGCAGTGCACTTCCAACCCAGCTTTTTTGCTTAGCTGCTTCAAAATTATCTAATGCTTGCTCATAGTAGTTTTGTGCCTGTTTATAATCTCCTGAGTTTGTAAACACATTACCAATATTGTTTTGCACAAGCCCAATATTAAACCTGTCTTTTGCTTCTTGATAGATGCTTAAACATTCTTGGTAAAGCGAAAGTGCTTCTTTATACTCTCCCATTCGATTATGAATAATCCCCATAGCCCTTTTAGCTTTGGCAATAGTCGCGGGTTTATCTATAGTAGTAATAATCTTTTCGTATTGAGTAAGAGCTTTTGGATAGTTTCCTATATCACTATAAATAACAGCGAGGCGAAAGTTGCTAGCTAAAACTCCTTCTAAATCGTTGTTTTTTTGTTGAAGCTCTATTATTTGGTTACAAATACTAATGGCTTTAATATTATTATTGTTTTCCCTATATAACTTAGCTAGCTCTAGTAAAACACTAACCTCTTTTTCCCTATTTTGTAGGCGACGGTAAATACTTAAAGCAAATTCAGTAGATTTAATGGCTTTTAGTGGTTGTTTTTGTGCTTGTTGGATGCCTGCTTTAATTACTAATGTATTTGCATAGGAAAGAGAACCAATTTTACATAAAACTAGTGCTTGTGTAATGGTTTTAGAGGCTTGATTATAATCTTTTAGTTTTAGTTCTTCTTTTGCTTTTTCTGTAAGCTCAGTACATTTTTCTATTGCAAGAGTTTTTGTAGGGCTAGATTGGATTTTATTAGGTTGAGCTAATACATAGGAAGAAGTGAAAATAAGTGCTAGGAGGATAATAAAACTTTTAATCATAGTGATTCTATTTGTTATTTTTTTTAAGGAACTCTCTTAATTCTTGTCTACCCCTCATAATAAGGTTATTTATTGCAAAAATACTAGACATAAAAATCTGAGCAATTTCTTTTGGGTAATAGCCAAGTAGAAACCTTAGAATTAATACATCAGAAGTTTTAGAATGTATGCGGTTACCTACGGCAAAATGAGCGATTTCTATGAGCATTTCCTGTGCATCTTCCTTACTTTTGGTGTCAACCGCTATTAATTCTTCAATAAGAGTTAAAGACACAGACTGAAAATTCCCTCCACGTTTTTGAGCAGAGGTTCTAACTAGTTGATTTTTATAGAGGTTGCTTACTAACCTACATAAATAACCAAAAATATTATCAATAATATCAAGAGCAGGTTTTTTGGTAACAAATTGAATGTAAGCGTTTTGCACTAAATCTTCGGCTACCATTTTATTATGGTTGCAAAGATATTCTGCCCAACCAAGTAACTTTTGATAATGTGCTACAAAAAGTTGCTCGTGAGTCAAAGGCTCTAGGTTATTAGAGGAGACTAGAGGTTTGGTTTTTTCTGTTTTGGGATGTGCTATTTGTTGCTTCATCCAGTTTTAATAAATTTTGATTTACCTTTTACTCAAATTTAAGAGGTATAGTATCTATTTTTACTTCTTGATTACCAACAACACCAATAATTATTGCATCAGCCATTGTATTAGCAGAAATATTATCCGTATTATAGATTTTAACCTCAATAGAGATAAAGCTAGGATCAGCAGAATTAGTGGGAAGTTTTATTTGTTGAGTAAAAGGTTTTTGTTTAGGTAGGTTGAACTTAACAATATAGGAAGTAAATTGTTGTTGGCTACTTTCTTCATATTTAGGTAAACGAACTCCAAAAACTGACTGTGAGCCTCTTTGTAAAAGGATAGGAGACATTACAGCACGAGTATTATAAATTAGGTTAGTAATAGTGTTTTGAGCAGCAACAGCAAGAGCTAATTTTATTTTAGATACTAGCTCAACCTTTGGAAGTTCGATTTTAGGAATATTGGAAATATTAGGAATAACTGAAGTATTGTTAGTTTGTTCAAGTTGTTCTTGTTTAAGACGTGCCAGATCATTTTCAAGTGTTTGACTCAAGGTTTCAGCGTTTGTTAAACGCTTTTGGAACGATTGTTTTTCTGAGTTAGTTCTAGCAAGGTCTTGTTGTAAGCTATCAAACTTTCTTTGCCAAAAGGTTTGTATCACGACTAGGCTAATAACAAATAAGGCTACTATAACAGACGCAAAAACAAGCTTACTAGGAGAAAAAAAATCTTGTAACTTAACAATAAAACTTAAAAAAAGGGCTAAAAGCCCGCTTTCTTTAACATCGCTAAGAATTCGTTTATCACTGTATTCTAAATTGATTTCTGGGTAGTCCTCTAACCATAGAATAGAGAAATTTACTTGCTGGTTTGGACTAATTTCTAAGCTTTGTTTTAATGAGTCACTACTGTTTTCTGAAAGTAAAATATGACAAAGCAGTTCTCCTCTTTCGTCAAGTAGTTCTAAGCTTTCAAGCCCTTCGTCTAGCCTAGGGCGAAGGATAAAACGATTTGTTCCTGCTTCAACAGTACTAGAAGTAAATGGCCAACCATTAACACAAAAAGTTACTTCTTTAGGTAAATACTCAAACCGCTTTTGTCTGTTTTCCTCTAATTTTTTTAGCAGTAGAGAAGAGTCTACATTTTTTTTACTGGAAACATTGCTAGAAGAATTAAATGGGGTAGAGTTACCATCGCTGCCATCTCGATCAATTGTATCAAAAGGGTTACGTTCACTAAGTGTTGGCATTGAATGTAGTTGGTTAACTATATCTAAGCAATCGCTACAGCTTGCTAAATGCTTAATAGGCAAGTCGCTACTTGGTTGGCTGTAGAAGCTTTGCCACTCAGCTGCTGAGTGACATTTGCCTACTTTATCGGCAAAGATAATTTTTTTTAGGTCATTGATTATGTTTCCCATTTTGATTTTAATAATGAAATTAGAAGAGGTTAGGTATCTTGTAGTGTTGAAAGCCTTTAATGACCAGGTATTTTAGTTATGAGAAACCAAAAACTACTTTCAACACTACTTCAACATTAAAGACAAAAATTTTGGGAGCAATATAACACAGAACCCGGATTTTTAGAAAAATAAAAATACTTTACTCGCTACCTAGAGCATTACGCCCAAGTGTTTGAGAAAAGAGGCTATTTTGCATAAAAAAAGTATCTCTGTCACGAATTACTGCTTGAGGAGGTAGCTGAGCAGTAATAGTTTTTACTTGATCGTTTTTACGAATAGCTGTACCAATAGCCATAATTTCAATCAAGCCTGAGCCAATATCATAAACAAAAAGCTTAATACCTAAGACACCATCTGCTTTTAATTCTTCTGCTTCTTTACGTATTAGCCCAAGACAGTTTTCACGCGCTTCATAAACTAAACGGGTCATTTCTGGAATCTCACCTCGTCTAAGCGATCGAAAAGCGGCAGTAATTCCTCCTATAATTCCTAGAGAATAAACAGAAGTCCCCATTACTAAACGTAAGGGTGCATAACCCATTTGGGTAAGATTCCATAGTTCTTCACCAGTTAGTTCTGAAGTAAGAGGGCGTGGTAATTGTCCTAGTGTAGGGTTATAGGAGCCTGTGCCAACCATTAACATTTCACTAACACCAACTCCAAAACTAAGAATCTTTGTGTTAATGTCTACCACAGCATTACAGCCTAGATTATAAGCTTCTTGTTCTAGCCGAGTTAACGCTAAGTGTCTGGTATGATTATACATATCAGAAAATTCTTTTATTTCCCCTTGCTTAGCAATAACTTTTAAGCTTCCTAAAATACTCCGACCAACACCTAAAGCATAGGCGACATTACCCATAACAAAATGTTTTGGTTCATACCCAGCATCAGCTTGGCAATAGAGATCTTGTCCAGAACAAGCTGTTGAAAAAAAAGCTGCTGTAGGGGTTTTATTCCAAATAGCAGAACCAATGGCTAAAAACTCAGTCATACCGCCTAAGCTTCTAAGTTCAGACGTTACTCCAGTTAAGCCATGCATTCCTTCGCGAGTTGCCTCAGTTTCCATTCGTTGGACAGCAACATGACGTCCTTCATTAATTAATTGAGTAATATTTTCAATTTCACCACCAGCCAAAGTTTTTAATCCGCTAGTAATACCACGAACAAAGCCTAAGGAATAAACACTATTACCAACAACAATATTACCTGGTGACCAACCTTTTTGCGCTAGACAGTAGATTTCATTACCAGAAAGACCAGTAAGCATCATCATAAGTTTTTCCTTAAATTCGCATTAAATTCACATTATATAAGAGGGTATACAGTTTGCCCTTACATTAATTAAAGTCTTAGGCACGTTAGCAGCATCTGATAATAGCCCAGCCTTTTAGGGAAAGGGGAATTACAAAATGCTTAAAAACAACCCATTTTGATAAAATAAAAAACCGTTTCGACCACCTTCTTTTATTTTATACATAGCCTTATCTGCATGCTTAAGTAGGGTTTCACTATCCTGCCCATCTACAGGGAAAATACTAATCCCAATACTAGCACCAATATTTAGTTTGTGTCCTTCAATAACAAATGAGCTAGAAATTGTTGCTAGAATTTTTTGAGCAATTTTTGCTGCGTCTTGTGAGTTAAAAATTTCTTCTAAAATAATAGTAAATTCATCTCCACCCAAACGGGCTACAGTGTCTTCTTCACGTACACAACCACGCAATCTTTCAGCCACAGCTTGTAATAAAAGATCTCCTATACGATGGCCAAAAGTGTCGTTTATTGGTTTGAAACGATCTAGATCAATAAAAATTACAGCTACAATAGACTTATCACGATGGCTTTTTATTAATGCTTGATCAAGCCTGTCGTTAAATAACAACCTATTAGGTAAGCCTGTAAGCACATCATGATGAGCCAAATGAACAAGGTGTTTTTCTACCATTTTGACATTTGTAATATCTGAAAAAATAGCTACATGATTGGTGAGTTTACCTTTATCATCTTTGATTGTGCTAATAGTTAGCCATTCAGCATAAATTTCCCCATTTTTTCTGCGGTTCCAGATTTCTCCTTGCCATTGACCAAGAGTATCAATAGCTTGCCAAAGTTTTTGATAAAAGTTTATGTCATGTTGACCAGATTGTAAAAACCTAGGGTTTTTACCCAGGACTTCTTCTCTGGAATAGCCTGTAATAGCTGTAAATGCAGGGTTTACACTTTGAATATCGTTCTTAGCATCTGTAATCATCATACCTTCTTGGGTACTTTCAAACACTTTTGCAAACATTACTAAAGCTTTTTCTGCACTTTTAAGAGATGTGATATCTCGCGCAATAGTGGAGAAAAATTCAACTTCGCCTAAATCATTTTTATGGGCGACTATTACTTGTGAAATATTAATTTCTTTATGATCTATATGGGAAAAAATCGTTACTTCGCCACTCCAAACACCATCACGCTTAGCAATGGGGAGTGCTTGTGAACGAATAAAGCTACGTTCATCTGTTGGGTAGATATCTATCAAAGACAGGTTAGAAGGAGGATTTGTATTGATAAGACCAAGCATTTTTTGACCAGCACGATTAATATGGATTATTTGCTCATTAGAATCAGCCATTGCTACTAAATCTGTAGTAGCTTCAAATATTGCTGCTAATCTTAAGTAATGACCTATATCCCAGGCTTCACTAGGCATACTACTTGTTAGTGAAGGAAAGGTTGCTGATTTACGCAAGATTTCTTTCATAATCCTAAGCTTTCTTTTGAAGAATTAGTTTAGCCATCTAATAAAGCAAACTCCAAGCTGCAAAAGGTTACAGCATTTACCAAGAAATTTAAAATACTAATTTCTTAAAAAATCTATGGTTTTAGGAAATTAATATGGTTTTTACTTATAATGGTAAACTTCCTATAAGGTATTTTAACAAATAAAGCTTCGTAAATGAGAGAAATTTCCCACAACAAAAAATATTTACTATCAGCTTATGAGAATTTATTCTCATAAGCTGATATCCAGAGCTAGAATAAACTGTATTTTACTAAAAACAAAAGGATTATATAAAAAGATATTCTATTATACAGTTTGGAACAGAAAGTGCACAACACTTAGTTATAAATATTTAGTTTAACTCGTTAGATTCTAGGAGGTAGTAACATGAAGACTATAATAACCCCCACTAACCTTTGTGAACAACGTTCCCAATCTCGTAACCTACAACAACACTTTGTCCGTATTCAAATAATAGATAGTGAAGAACCAGAAGCTATGTTGGCGCTCACTAAAGATATTAGCGATCAAGGGCTAGCGTTATTAACATACGTTCCTTTACCAATAGGGACAAAAGTTACTATAGAGAGAGACAATGACTGTATTGCTAGTGCTGAAGTAGCTGACTGGGAATGGGATTATGATTGTGATATGGCAAGAATAGGCTTACGGTTGCTAGAAAAAACAGCAGCTTGGCCCATTACTAATAGTTAGTTATTAAGCTAAATAGTTGTGGTGATCGGATTAGATCTTATATTTAGTAGTTTAGCTTTTAGAGGGTTTTTCTCTTAATACATAATTCAAAGTTCCGCAATATTGACAAGGTTCAAATACTCCTGGAGGGTGAATTCTTATTACAGAACGGTGACAATGTTCACATTGCCACCTGCGCAAAGGAAGAGGACTCGTTTCCGTTTCAAGGTCAGAGAAAGTTTCGGAATAACTATCTTTTAACAAATTGCTTGTGTCTCGCCATAGAATAGAACGATCTATAATTCTCCAAACATGTTGTGACGTATGACAGCGTAAGCAAAAACGTTCCCAACGAGAATTATGCCACTTGTGAAAACCCACTTTACATAATAACCCTGACCAAAGACTAGTATTTTCCTGAAGAGCAATAGGAATTTGTATATTATTGCAACGGTGGCATTTATTATAAATAGGGTCAAAACAGTCTGTTTGATGGCAAATTTCGCAACGTTTTGCAGGAGACTCCTTTTTAACACAAATATTCATAAAAACACCTCCTAGTTGATGGCAAGCAAGTATTAAGCCATATAGGTAACTAGTTGATATAATTGAATATAAATAGACAATGGCTAATCTACTTTGTAATAAATATGAAACAACAAAATCCCACAAATGGACATCAGAGGAAAAAATAGCTATTTATAAAGGTCAATTACTCGCTCAATAGCACGGCGACAGACTGTACAAAAAGACTCGCTACGAGTAAACATTATGCAATCTGCTTCTGGGCGATAATAACCTTTAGCTTCGTAGACTGCTCCTTCAAAAGCGCCTACTTTACCAAAATATTTTTCTTGTCCAAGGGTTTTTTTATCATTTTCTTTGTTTTCTTGAAATAATGCATCCATTTCATCTTCTGGACGATTTTCTCCACGAATACGACTGCGTTTCTTTTGATACTCAATAGAGTATTTTTCATAGGCATCTTTTTCCCAAGGAGTAGGAATAGGTGTAGAAGATAAAACTAGGTCTTTCCATTTTAGATTATTAGGATCAAGTAGTGCAGTAACGTTTGGTTCCCAAGGTTCAAGCTTAACAGTTGGAGGGTTGTAAGCCACAGAAGAAGTGTAATATTCATCAGCTAAACCAGCAAAATGATGCCCAAACTCATGTACAAAAATATAAGGTGCCCAGGTGCTATCACCTGCTACTGTCCCATAAAGGTTAAAAATTCCACCACCACCATAAGTGCGGTTATTAACTAAAATTTCTACAAAATCATATGGAGCAAAAGACGCAATGGTACGAAAAGCACGATTATCATAAGTTAAAACATATCTCTCTGAGCCAAAAGCATCATAGCTACAACCTAATGGAGAAGAGCGATAAAGACCTGTAGAAGGGCGAGAAACTCCTGATTCAGCTGATACTGGGCAAAGTCCCCAAACATTAAAATCTTGTTTATGCTCCTTAAAAGGAGAAGTAGCAAAAAGAAGGTCTGATAGGCGGCGAGCATCACGCTCAAATTTTGATTGTTCAGCACTAGTATAACCATCACCCAAAATAAGTAGATCAACTTTATTTTCAGGATTACCATTTTTTACTATTTCTATTAGCTTTGTAGAGGAAGAAGCTTTAGAGCGATCAATAAAAATATCTTTTGGATCAATGACTAAAGACCAAATTTCTCTAAAAGCATTGTTGGTATCACGTTTTTTTAGCACTACTTGGGCTGGTGAGGCTGGAGCAGGAAAACGCAATGATTCATGAAAAGTACGATTTAGGCTCTTAGCCTCGTCTGTCGTTTCCCACTCGCCATAAATTGAAGCAAAGCCGCGTGAGTAAATCACTCGATTAGTATTACGGTCAATTACTTCAAAGAAATATTTTCCTAAATTACTATCATCAATAGCTTTTTGGGGATTACCTGGCCAAGACAGAGGTTCTATTACTATTTTATCTAGACTGAACAATTCTTGCGAAATATTACCAGTATGATAGTAGTCTACCCTCATTGTAGGTAGTGCTAAAACAGGGTAAAACGCCGCTAGAAAAAGTAAGGCTAATAGAGACTTTAATAACTTGATCACCATAAATTAACTCCTAAGAATTTTTATTGATAAAAAATGCTACTGGTTGGTAGAAATATTTTAGAGAAAATGAAACCACTCCACAATTTTACATGATTTCGGGGATTTTTTTTTAGAATTACCAGTTTTTGATAATGTTTTTCCTAAAATACTTTAATAATTAAATTTCAAGAGATAGCCTTTGGCTAGCACAATAAATCAGATATATTATAAAAAATAAAAGGAAATATACGTCATAAACCAATGGTTAGCTTACTTAATCGCATAGGATAGATATTATTGAATTATTTATTGTAGTTCTTGAGTTTACTATAGTATATTTTAATATATTAATTGTATAATACCACAATACTTATCTAAATAGCCTAAAATTAAGGTCTTTACTAATTGGTTTTTTGGAATTTCTGTTTAATAATCAAAATATAGACACTTTTTGTTAGGTATAAAGAAGTTATTAATATATAAATAGAATATATTCAGTTAGTTAGTTTAAATCAGGAATTTATTAATTAGGAAGAGTTTAATCATGGGCAAAGTACTTGTTATTGATGACGATCATTTTATTGCAGATATAATTTCAAGGTTTTTGATTAAATATAATCACGAAGTCATAAAAGCACACACAGGAAATGATGGTATTACTTTGGCTCTAGAAACATTACCAGATGTTGTGTTATTGGATAGAATGATGCCAGATATGGATGGTACGAAAACCTGTGAAATTCTAAAAAGTAGAGAGGAAACCAAAGATATTCCAGTAGTTTTTGTTACTTCTAAAACTGAATTAGAAGATCAAGTACAGGCTTTGAAAGTAGGAGCACACGATTATATATGTAAACCTATTGAACCAAGAGAATTAATTGCTCGTGTGGAAGCAGCATTAAGAGTTAAGCAACTTCAAGATGAGTTAAAAGATAAGTTGCGTATTAGTAAGCAATTAGAAGAAACTCGTCAGCATTTAATGGAACAATACATGACAGCAATGTTCGGTCAACTAGCTGAGAGCTTAATGCATGAATTAAACAACCCTTTAATGGCAGTCATAGGATTAGCAGAATTAATTAAAACCCGTAATCTTACTAAAGATAAGCAATTAATTGAGCATATGGAAATGATACATGAAATGGGATTACGTGCTAGCGCTAAGTTAAATAGTTTGC
>JAHFUF010000237.1 GCA_023265235.1 Blastocatellia bacterium | reverse complement strand
TAAAAATACTAGTCATTATTACTAGAGAAACAAAATAGGGTATGATTCTATCGTCGCTTAGGTTTAATGAAGCAAAAGTTTGTAACACAATCGTTATAGCAGAAAGTGCCAATAGCCCATGTGCCGCATTATAAACAACATCACTAGTCCACTGATATTTACCTTTGTCTTTACCAGCAATATAGAGCAAGGCTAGTCCATAACAGGCGTAGAAAATGGTCAAGTAACTATACTCTATGCCAAAGTGATCTAGGAGGTTGAACAGAGAAACCATTGAGGTAACTATTCCAATATACAAAGCATAGCCTTGTGTTCTTAAAAGCCCTAAACAAAAGTAAAAAATAGCAATTTCAGCAAAGAAAATCGCTCCACCTATAGGAGGATTAAAACGAGACAGCCCAGAAATAACCCCAAATATAACAACTATTGGTTGTGCTACTTGAGCTACTGCTATACTAGCAGTAGAAAATTTAGTGTTTTGCAAAGCACGGTCAATAAATAGATAACCAATTAATATTGGGATAAGAATTGCGGCTAAATCTGCCCAAGTTCTTAGCCCAAAGTGATGTCCAATTAAACAAACTACTAGTAATATTACAGTAAAAGCAGTATAAGCATAACCTTTTATTAGGCTTTGATTTTCTGTTAACTCTGTGGCTAAAAAATAGAAAAAAGCTATAGCAAAATAGCCTAAGCAGGTTAATAGGGAAAAGCTATAGGTACTTGAGCTATACCCAACTATTAGAAGCCCTATAGCACTAATTACTATAGTTGCATTTGCTAGGACTTCAAAAGTGACACAGACTTGTTGACTAACTTTTTCTTGAGCTAGTTTATAAGCGAGTACTAAATACCCGCTAGCTAATATAATTTCTGCTAGGAATAAATGTTCTTGGCTAAAGATATTAGTCAAGCCTAGAACTAATGGAAGGAGAGTTACTGCATTAATACCAAATAAAGCCGTGTGTAGTACATTGCGCTCTTTCCATAGATGCCAAAACTCTTTAATACCTATTAAAACTAAGGCAAATACTACAAAGTAGCTTTTAGAAGAAATTTGACTTGATAAGTTTGTCTCTATTAATCTGTTTAAGTTTATATCTATTAATACGGCAGAAGAAACAAGTAGCAAAAGCCCAGTTAAGACAGTGGACAAATAAGACAAAGCCTGTTTCATTGCATCCCAAAACAGGTTGGTTTGTGAGATGGCATAATAGGCAAAAGCTAAAATAGCATAGGCAAAAATTGCTTCTCTACCTTGTAAATAATCAAAATACCCTAAGCCAAAACTGTAAGAAACTACTAAAAGACCACTAGATAAAATAGCTGTAAGGAGTGCAGGGGCTTCTTTTTTAACCAGATAGCTAAAAGCAGCAAGTCCAAGGGAGATTTCTAGCCAGAAAATTGCTAATGTTGGGTAGGAAAAGTATTTGTAAACGGCTACTGCCAAGCAAATTAAAGAAACATTTTGCCAAGAATTAGCCAAACTATCTTTTTTATCTTTAGTCATCAAATAACTTAATCCTAAAGCTGCAATACTTGGTAGTGGTAGTAGAAGTAAGAAAAAGTCTTTGTCCAAAGCTAGTTTAGTTAAAGATAAGATATAAACTGCTAATGATAGTAAACCAACCTGATAAGGAATAACCTCTTTGTTTTGCTGAATTAAGCTTTGCTCAAGAAGGTTTGCTTGAAACATAATAGCGATAATTAGGAAAGCAAGAATAAACCACCAACTAGGTGCTAGCCCTAGGGCTAAGGAAATTACCGCTACAGCAACAAAGACGTTTCCAATCACTGTTGCAACCAAAATCATAGGCTCACGATAAAGCTTTTCTAGACTAGATTTTTGCCCTACAACAGCAAGTAACAAGGTAGTAATCGCTATTGCCAACACTGCTTGTCCAGGGTTAGATTTTAGGTGAATAAACAAAGAAATCTCTGACCAATAAAGTGCTCCTATTGAAAGATAAACAAAATAACTAGCACGACGAGTTACACTAGAGTATCCATAAGCAAAAGACGCTACTAAAGCTAACCAAACGGTTACTAGGCCATTGTAGCTAGGATCAAAATACATCTTTGTAGCAACAAACTCTCTAGGAAGGAATGCAACTAGTGGAGTATAGAAAAGCAGTGTTAAAGCGATTCCTATTTGAGCAAAATGAAAAAGTGGTCGTCTAAGTGCATCTGTAGTGGCATCTTCTTGCTTAGGCTTAAAGATTTGCTCAGCTAGCAAAGATAAAACCGAATAGGCCATTAAAGCTGTAGCATATAAACTTAGGTGAACAATATTGTTAGAAAAATGATAAATGCCTACCCAAGCGGTAATCATTCCTGTTACTAAGCTTAAGTAAACAAACAGAGGATCTTTTAGGAAATATGTAAGCGAGGCATATAGCAAGGTGCAAGCTATGCCTAGCACCCAACCCCTGCCAGTATTAGCAATTAAATGTGAACGTACTAAAAACCAAGGGTTTATTGGTACAAGCAATGCTCCTACTAAAGTAAGCGTACGACCAGCAAGGGTTTGGGTAGTTTCTCGAACTAGAAAAATGCCTGCTACTAAAAAACCTAATGTAACTACTAGTAAAATCGCAGCTTGGGTAATAGGTTGACTTAATCCATGGTACAACTCATTACGATAATAAAGCGCGACACCACCAACAAAAAGTGCTGCACAAGCAGCAAAAATATAGTTAATATTTTCAGAAACCAGCTCTCCTAAAGGTTTTTGTGGCGGAGGTGGGGTAAGTAGAAACGGCGGTGGAATATAAGATCTTGATGTTTTTGGAGAAGCTTCTATATTGGGTTGTGAGGGCGTTTGTAAAGGTTCTGTCAAATTTATATCAAGAGTCAGGCTATCTTCAGTCTTACTTATTGGTTTAACAACAAATGTACTATTTATTGTAGGTGTAACAACAGGGCTACTATTTGTAGTAGTAGGAATAGGTATAGGCTCAGCCGACTTTTGATTATTCTGTGGTAAAAGGTTTTGTACTAAATTATAACGACGTGAACCATAAAAACGGAAAAGTTCTTGTTCTGCATTGGGATAAATTAATTTATTAGCACGCCAAGCAGGTACTTCTCTTAGTAAATAATCTATGGAGTTTATTTCTTGGGCTAGGTTAATTGTTTCTTGAGAGGGAGAATCTTTTTCTAATGGCTCAGCTAATGAATTATGACATAGGATACATGTTTTTGATGTAGACATAATTTTTCTCCTTATAATATGCCAAGCCTAGTATAGAATGAGCTTAACTAATAGAAATGGTTATGACACTTTTTTAACTGATTAACCATTAAATTAGCCATCAAATATTTTCTAATAAGTTTAACATTATCTGTGGTAAATCCTGCTTTTAATTGAGTGTTTTAGGAAAATATGAGGTTATAGACATGGAAGAGAATAAATAAGTAAGGTAAGCTTAAAAGAATTTTAGTAAATGAATAGTTTTGTAAATAGAAAATAGAATAGGGGCAATCAATGACATCTACGTTGTTAGCAAATGGACTGACAGAGAATGTAAAGCGTACAAAATTAGCTAATGGGTTAACTATTTTAACAAAAGAAGTTCATACTCGTCCTATTGTTGCTGCAATGATTTGGTATCGCGTAGGAGCACGCGACGAAGAACTAGGACAAACTGGTAAGTCACATTTTCTTGAACATATGTTGTTTAAAGGTACAAATAAGTACAAAAAAGGCGATATAGACTTAATTACAATGCAAAATGGTGGACGTAACAACGCTTTTACTTGGCTCGACTTTACTGCTTATTATTTTACTTTTGCTAGCGATCGCTGGGAAATTGCCCTAGAAATTGAAGCC
Source organism: Blastocatellia bacterium (assembly GCA_023265235.1). Taxonomy (GTDB): domain Bacteria; phylum Acidobacteriota; class Blastocatellia; order Chloracidobacteriales; family JADJPF01; genus JADJPF01. Next base: position 3,641 of record JAHFUF010000237.1, on the reverse strand, counting down.
TCTCGTATTCGTGACACACTCTTTGCTCCAGAAGAATTTACTTCTGAAAAACAAGTAGTAATTGAAGAATTACAAATTGGTCAGGATGGCCCTTGGGATTCTTTAGAAGAAGAGGTTTGGGCATCGGCTTTTCGTCAACATCCTTACCATAACCCTACTGTAGGTTGGGTAGAAGACCTTTTAGATGCGACTGTTGATGATATGAAGTCTTACTATGATAAGTGGTACCACCCACGTAATGCGACGGTTGTTTTAGTAGGAGATTTTCAAACTGCGCAAGCATTAAACAAAATAGAAGCACTTTTTGGAGCAATTCCTGCTGGGCCTGAAGGGAAGCGTAAAAAGATAGTTGAGCCTCCTCAAAAGGGAGAAAAACGTGTCGTTATCGCAAAACCTACGCCAGTTGAACGCTTAATGATTGGCTATCACGCACCAGAAATTGGACACCCAGATTCTTATGCTTTACAAGTTATGTCAATGATTTTATCTGCTGGCCGTCGTTCACGTCTTTATCAAAAGTTACAAGAAGAAGATCGCTCTGTTACTTATGCAAGATGTAATTATAACGATCATATTGATCCAACACTGTTTTATTTTCAAGCAGAAGTAAAACCAGGCCATAAACTATCTGAAGTAGAAGCTAGTATTTTAACTGTGATTGATCACTTAAAAAACAATTTGGTAAGCGATAGCGAACTAGCTAAAGCACGCCGCCAAATTCAATCCAATTTTATTTTGGGTAATGAAGACGTGCTAAATCAAGCTACTTTGCTTGGGCAATTTGAAACTGTTGCTTGTCATGACAAACTTTCAGAAGAAGAACGAGGTTATCAGTACTTAGCACAGTATTTAGGACATGTTAATGAGGTTACAGCTTTAGATATTCAAAGAGTTGCTAAAGAATATTTTATAGAAAAAAATCGCACTGTTGGACATTTAATAGCTGATAATAGCAAAGAGGAAAAAGCTTTGGATACTGATGAATCCATCGAAGAAGGTACAACACACGATCACGTCCCAATAGACGGAGAAGCTATTATGGCTCATATGCCTGGTGCGGCTGAAAAAACACAACAAAACCACGCAGAAAATTTATTACCTAATATTTTTAAACATGTTTCTTTTCGTGGGGATTCACACAGTGATAGATTTGAACTGTTACAACAATTAGCTAAACGTACTGATACTATAGAAAAAAGCTATGCTCCTACTTTAGATATTGAACGCATGGTTTTACCTAATGGAATAATACTGTTACTAGGAGAAAATCACACTATCCCAGCAATTTCAATTAATGCTGTAGTAGCTACTGGTGCTCGTTATGAGTCTGATGATAAAACAGGTTTAGCCTCACTCTTAGGAGATATGCTAGATGAAGGAACGACTACTAAAACTGCGCAACAACTAGCAGAAATGATTGAACAAGTAGGAGGACACCTACAAACTTTTGGAGGTTATGGACAAAGCGGAGTATCAGTAACAGTCCTAGCACCAGACCTAGACCTAGGGTTAGAATTAGTTGCTGATGTCCTGATAAATAGCATTATTCCAGCAGATCGCTTTGAACAACAGCGAGATAGACGCTTAGCACAAATTAAAAGCCGTAATGATGACCCTCGTGTAATAGCCTCAGATAGCTTTAATGAAATTGTTTATAAAGGTCACCCAGCCCATAAACCTAGAATTGGTTATGAGCATACAATCGCAGCCTTAACGCAAGAAGACTTGGTGAACTTTTATAGCTATTACTTTATCCCTAATAACACTACTATAGCGATTGTTGGCAGTATTGATAAAGCAGAAATTAAAAGAAAGATTCAAGAGGTTTTTGGTAACTGGCAAGTAGTACCAGGCTTTAAGCTACCAGAGGTTCCTAAAATTAAACGACAAACCGCACCAATAAAACAGTTTATTACTAAAGATAAAGAACAAATAAACCTCTATCTTGGGCATCTAGGAGTAGCGCGTAATAATCCAGACTATTATGCTTTAGTCGTAATGGATACGATCCTAGGAAGTTCACCAGGGTTTACTTCTCGTATTCCTAGACTATTGCGTGATGAACAAGGGCTAGCTTATACAACTTTTAGTAATATTGCTGGCTCATCAGGGCTTGATCCTGGTAGGTTTATTGCCTATATTGGCACTTCACCAGAAAACATGGAGCTTGCACTTACAGGAATGATGAAGGAAATTCGCCAAATTAGAGAAGAACCTGTGATGGCAAGCGAGATAAAAGACGCAATAGACTATTTAACAGGTAGTTTTGTTTTTAATTTTGAAACAAATGCTCAAATAGCAGGCTTTTTAGTCGAAGCCGAAGTTTTTAAGCTAGGGTTTAACTTTCTTACTGATTATCCAGCCCATATTCGTGCTGTTAAGGTTGAAGATGTGCTGCGTGTGGCAAAAGAGTATCTTGACCCTGATAATATGACTCTTGTAGTTGTTGGCCCAATTGACCAAGAGGGCAAAAGTAAGAAAACAACCAATTAATAGTTAATTATATGAGGAGTAATTGTGTTAGAAGAGCGATTTGAACAGGACAATCCTTGGAAAGAGGCAATAGAGAAATATTTTCCAGAGTTTATTGCATTGCTATTTCCTCATGTTTACAAAGATATAGACTGGGAAAAAGGCTGGGAATCTTTAGATAACGAGCTTCAACAAGTAGTTAGAGATGCGGAAGTAGGCACACGCAGAGTAGATAAACTAGTAAAAGTGTGGCGAAAAAATGGTAAAGAACAATGGGTCTTGATACATATAGAAATACAGGCACAAAAAGACGAAGAATTTCCAGAAAGAATATTTGTTTATAATTACCGAATTTTTGACCGATATCGACAACCTGTGGCTAGTTTTGCAGTTTTGATAGATAGTAACAAAAGTTGGCGACCCACTAACTTTGAATATGAGCTTTGGGGAAGTAGGCACAGACTAGATTTTGTTACAGTAAAGCTACTAGATTACAAAAAACGTATTTCAGAATTGGAAATGAGTAATAACCCCTTTGCTGTAGTTATACTAGCGCAACTACAAGCAATGTCAACACAACAAAACAACCAAGCTCGTTTTCAAGCTAAGTTAAAATTAATCAGAATGTTATATGAGAAAGGTTATAGTAAAGAGAACATCTTAGAATTGTTCCGCTTTATTGATTGGCTTATGACTTTACCTAAAGAGCTTTCAGAAAGAATAAATGCTGTTTTACTTGCATATGAAAAAGGAGGATCTATGCCTTATATTACGAGTATAGAACGTGATGCTATTGAGAGAGGATTACAACAAGGATTACAACAAGGATTACAACAAGGATTACAACAAGGAAGAAAGCAAGAAGTACTAATAACGACAAAACGTCAATTAACTCGTAAGTTTGGTGCTATTGGCTTAGACCTTAGTAATCAGCTAGAGCAACAAAGTTTAGAAGTATTAGAGGAGTTAACAGAAGCACTACTAGATTTTGCTAGTATCTCTGAGTTAACTAGTTGGTTAACTCAACACAAATCTGTATAGCAAATCTAGGCAAGTTTCATATTCCGGTTAACAGTGTTTAAGAATATAAAAATTTTTAGTTGCCAATTAAGTATGTAAACAACAGGCTTTAGACCAGAAGTAAGTTTTTTGGGCTTACCTCAAACTGT
>JAHFUF010000236.1 GCA_023265235.1 Blastocatellia bacterium | reverse complement strand
AGCAGGCAATGTTGGAGCATTACTTTCTTTACTCAAAAATACTCAACGGCCAACGGTTGGACTAGGGGCAATTAGTGTGTTTGATAATTCTGCCAAGTCAGATTATCAATCCTTACAAGCATCTTTTCTAAGACGGTTTAGTAATGGACTTGGCTTTCAGGCCGCGTATACTTACTCGCATGCGATTGATGATGTTTCAGACCTATTTGATATTTCTGGAAGCCCAGTTTTTGCCCAAGATGAAATTGGTCGACATGAAGGGCTAAAGGCTGAAAGAGAAAGTGCTAGTTTTGATGCTCGGCATCGATTTACTCTAGCAGGGCAATATGAAATCCCTAGTAAGATAAAACTACTAAAAGGATTTCAATTATCAGGTATTCTTACATTACAAACAGGACAACCCTTTACAGTTAATACCAGTCTAGACATTAACCTAGATGGAAACCGTACAGATCGCTTAAATACTTTACAAGGGCTGGTTTTGTCTGATCAAGGGCGTAATAGGATAAGATTTGCTCAAGGGACAAACCTTACTAGTCTACTGGCAAGACTTGTTATTTCAAACCCTCAAAATGGGGTAGTAGGGCGTAACACTTTTCGAGCAGCAGGAGTTGCATCCTTGGATTTAGCATTAGAGAAAAAGCTTGTGATCAAGGAAAGTAACTTAAGATTACGTCTAGAGGCTTTTAATGTCTTTAACCGAACACATTTTGCTATTCCAGTTCGAGTCCTAGAAGCACCTGCATTTGGCTCATCTGTTGCTACTTCAGTGCCAGCTAGGGTTTTACAAGTGGTAGTGCGTTATTCATTTTAGATTTAATTTTGGATAAATAATTTTTTGTAAGCTCTGTAGGGTGGTAAAATGTTCTTTCCTAACAGTTTATTATTTAAAATTTTGATATCTGATTAAGCATTATTTATGAAATCTCTAGAACCTGATCCATATAAACAAAAAGCTCCTACTCGAAAAATAGAAAATATAGAAGAACTGCCTACAGCACGTTTAACTTCTGATGGAGAACAGCAAACTAATGATCAAGATAAAACCTTAGCAGATATTGCCGAACAAATTTCCTTGGCAGAATCTGCCATTTTGCAAGAGATAGAGGAAGTAAAAAAAGGCCGTAAACGTAAAGAAATATTAGAATCAGGAAAGGTTTTTCAAGGTAAATATAAAGTTATTAAAATGATTGGTTCTGGTGGTATGGGGCAAGTCTATGTTGCAAACCATATTGCTTTAGGCAGTAAAGTGGCAATTAAAGTTCTCAACACTACTTTTATTGGTGATGAAGAAGAGGCGACAGATAGGTTTAAGCGTGAAGCCAAAGCTACTGCGGCAATAGATCACCCTAATGCAGTAAAAGTGTTTGATTTTGGTGTAGAAGATAATGTTTGCTATTTAGTTATGGAATACTTAAATGGTGAATCTTTACGTAAGCGGTTAACAAGGCTTAAACAGTTTTCTATCCCAGAAGCACTTAACTTAATACAACAGGTTTGTAGTGTTTTAGAGGCTATGCACCATAAAGGTATTGTTCATCGTGACTTAAAACCAGATAATATTTTTTTCCATAACCAAGAAGATCGTGAAGTCGTTAAAGTCCTAGATTTTGGTATTGCAAAAGTTAGTGGTAGCACACTCTCAGAAGGAAAGTTAACTAGTACAGGAGCACTTTTAGGCACACCTCATTATATGTCCCCTGAACAGTGTCAAGGAATGAAGTTAGATGGCCGTTCAGATCTTTACTCTTTTGGTGTTATTCTTTATGAGCTTCTTTGTGGTTCATTGCCTTTTGAAGCAGAAAATACCTTAAGTATGCTCTTTAAGCATGTCCGCGATAACCCAATAAATATCAAACAGGTTATGCCAGAGTTGCCACAGTCTATTGCTGATGTAGTAATGAAGCTTCTAGAAAAACAGCCTAAAAACCGTTATCAAAGTGCTAAAGAATTTGCACAGGTTTTTAGTGAAACTGTTCAGTCAAACCCAATAACTAGGAACACAAACTCAATTTCAACAGAAAAAATAGTCTATGTAGATGTTCCCAGACCTCAAAACATAGTAGTAGAAAATGTGGCTCCATCTACTAACCCATTTGTTAAGTATGCTGTTAGCTCAATTGCAATAGTTTTGATATTTTCTATCTTTGGTATTTGGAAAATGTCTAGCTCTGAAGTAAATATAGTTAATTCTTCTAGTCCTACTCCAATTGATACTGCTAAAAAATTGAGTGAGAAAGAAATATTATTAAAAGAAAACTTTGTTTTAATTCCAGCAACATCAGCAACAATAGGCACTAATGGAAAAAAATGTGATTATATTCCAGGTTGTACTGTTGAAGACTTTGAAAAACCTGCACATGGGGTAAACCTAGAGGCTTATTATATTGGTAAATATGAAGTTACTAATGCAGATTACTATGAATTTATTAAAGCAACTAACTATAATGTGCCTACAAACTGGGATAAAGAAACCAAAAGTTTTTCTGATGGAGCCGCTAAACTTCCTGTTAACCAAATAAGCTGGGATGATGTTGTAGCTTATTGTAAGTGGCGTAAGGAGAAAGAAAAAATAGATTTTCGCCTACCTTCAGAAGCAGAATGGGAATATGCTGCACGAGGCAATAGCGAGGCTTTATTTCCTTGGGGAGATGATTGGGACTCAAGTTTTGTTTATGGTGCAAAACCAGCCGATAGGATTAAAAACCCGGCTTCTATAGACGTTCCTCCAAATAACAGCTCAGACCGTAGTCCTTTTGGAATATTTGCTATGGCTGGTAATGTAGCAGAGTGGACAAGTTCAAGTTTTAATGCTTATCCTAATAGTGCTTATGAGAAAAAAGTGACAGAAAAAGATCAAGAATGTCGAGTGGTAAAAGGAGGTTCTTTTAATGCAGAACCAACATATTTACGTGTAACTAGTCGTGCTTGGTATGAGGTTACTAAAAAAGATTCAAATATTGGATTTCGATTAGCTGTAACTGCTAAAGAGAGTAATTAGAAAATGATCAAAAGTAAGACAAGCTATTTGACCAAAGTAATTATTCTAGTATTAGTGTTTTCCTTTCCTACCTTTGCCCAACGAGAAATAAAAAAAGTAGAAACAGATAAACCTATGGTTGTTCCAGCTAAACCTACTCTAGGAGCTTTACTAGTTGTTACTAATCCGTCAGAAGCAGAAGTTTATTTAAATAACAAAAAAGTTGGTCTAACTAATGCTAAAGGAGAATTAACACAAACTAATGTTAAGCCTGGTGACTACACCTTAGTGATAAAACGTTCAGAATATGAAGAGCATCGTGAGCAAATTACTGTTAAAGCTGGAAAGCCAAGTACAGTAAACGCTAAGCTTAAGCCAACCTTTGCTATTATTTTGTTAACCTTTACTGAACTAGGAGCAGGGTTAAAAATAAACCTAGATAATAACAATTTAACACCAGAACAATTTATTGTTGATCTAGAAAATAAAACTATTAAGATTAAAACCAACCCTGGAGAACATAATATTTCTGTTAATCGGCGAGGATATTTGCCATTAAGTACTCGAATTAGTGCTAATGTTGAAGAAGATAACCTTATTCCTGTTTCTTTAGAACGTGTTCCAGTAAATTTAACTCTTAAGACTTTAGCTGGAGCAAGATGTTATCTTAATGGTGAACCTAATGGGAAAGCCCCTGCTACAGGAATATTAAGGCTTGCTACTCTAAAACCAGATAAAAACTATAAAGTTAGAGTAGAGCTAGAAGACTATGAGCCAAAAGAGCAGGACATCACAACAGAAGCAGAAAAAGATCTAGACTTAACCCTAGAGCTAACACCACTACCAACAAGTGCTGCTTTTAGTGACACCTTTCTTTCGGGGCTAGCTTTTTGGGATGCTCCTAAAGGTTGGAAGGCAGAAAACGGACTACTTTACTTGCGTGGAGACACAGGAGTAGGGTTACCAAAAAACAAACGTTATAGAGATTGTAATATTTCTTTTGGATTGCGCTTAAATAAAGGTGGTGGGGCTGCTTGGATAGTGCGTGCTAGGGATGCAGAAAATTATTATCTGTTCTATTTTGGTGGCACAAGCGGAAAGTTTGCTAATCAATTTCGTGTTTATATCTGTAGAGATGGAGTTTATAACTTAGAATCACCTGCTGATCCTGCTTTGCCATTGCCTGTTGAGTTAAAGGTAGGGGAAGATTATCGAATCCGCATCCAAATATCTGGTAATGTAATTCAACACTCGATTACCCCTAGTAATATAGGAGAAGAATATTCTCTTGGGTTATTTAAGGATCCTAGTAACACTTTTCCTATTGGTGGAATGGGGTTTGCATTGTTGCCAGATCAAGATTTTTTGGTACATGCTTTTGATATAAGCTTACCTACAGATACCAAAGCAGTCAGATAACAAGCAGGTACAATAAATTTATATAAATGAGACATTATCTGGAATAAGGGGATATTTTTGTAAATGGATAAAAATATAAAATATCATCTAAATTATTCAAATGTAGGGGCGAACCTATGTGTTCGCCCTTCTTCGATAAGCAAAAGAGGGCGAACACATAGGTTCGCTCTTACATTTTTTATTCCTGATAATATACATGGAATTAATGCCCTGTTAGGGGCATTTGACAATAGCCCAGTGATTTATCTCTGGGCATTAAATTTATAAACTTTTGTAAACTACCCTATATCTGCTCTAGATCGATTAAGGAGTGATACTATGAATAAATTAAAATTCTTTAGACTAATTTTAGCTATTTTACTAGTAATACCATTAATAGTTCCTCCAAAAGCTTTTTTAGCTGGGAAACGAGAAGTTATTCATCTAAAAGTTTCTAAAATACTCCCAAACTTAGTAACTCCTTTACAAAGTTCTAACACTGCTAATATAAAAATTCTTTCACCAGAGGGGAAAGTAAACCCTGTTGTTAATTCAGGTAACACCCTTAAGCTACAAATTGTGGATAGTAATAATCAGCCAGTAACAGGGTTTACTCTAGAGTCTGGTAGCCCAAATGTTGTTAGCATAATTGATTCAGCCCAAGGAATGATTCGAGGAAATAATCCTGGTTATGGAACTATCACTGTACGAAGAGGAAATGAAACTAGCTCTACATTTATAATTGTAACCAAAGTTAACAAAGGAAAAGGTGCTAAAGTTTTAGGGCAAGCAGATCAAGATATTAGTGGAGCAATTTACTTAGCTGATCCAATAAAAAATCAAATCCTTAAGGTAGATGATGTTCAACAACCAGCAATAATTTATGCTGGGACTGGTACAAAAGGTAAGCTTGATGGTGAAAGAACTAGGCAAGCACAATTTGCTGGGCCAATTGGAATTTGTGTAGATGACAGAGCTAGAAGCGGTATTTTTATTGCAGACACCTTAAATCATTCAATTAGGAAAATAGGTTTTGATAATGGTGTCCAAACAATGTTAGGTACTGGTAGTCCAGGCTTGTTAACTGCACTAATGAGCAATGACGAAATGACTTTTATTAACCCAACTGATATTACTTTAAGTTCTCCTCAAGGGGTGGCGGTTGATTCTGGTGGAAATATTTTTATTGCAGACACAGATAACCATGCGATTTATTTTGTAGATTTTAGTAGGTCAAAAGTCCAGCTTGTTGCAGGTCAGCCAGGTCGCTTAGGTAAACAGGATGGAATAAAGCGCGAAGCTTTATTTAATAGCCCAACTAGCATTAGTCTTAGTCCAGAAGGAACAATCTTAAATGTTGTTGATAGAGGGAATAATGTAATTCGTCAAGTTTCTCGTGAAGGTATTGTGACAACTTTAGGTTCTACAACCTCTACAAAAAACCTTACCCAAAGCTTAGATAGAATGTCTAGAGAAGACCTAGAGCTACAATCATTGCAATCAGGTGCTAATCAAGAGTTTAAGTTTAATAACCCAATATCCGTTACCCAAGATCTTTTTGGTGCTATTTATGTTACTGATCAAGATGGCGTAGATGTAATAGTACCAACGAAAAAGGGTAGAGATCGTGTTTCTTTAGCTCAAGGAGGCGGAGCAACATTTAACAATGCCATAGGGGTAAATGTTCGTGGCACACAAATTTTTGTTTCTGACGCTGGTGCGGTTTCTAATGATGAAGCTTTTAAGATTGTGACCATTGGAGCACCAAAGATTAATTCTATGAGCCGAAGTAGTGATGACTTAGCTGGAGGTTCAGAACTGATCTTAAGAGGAGAAAATTTTGGCCCAGAAAGCAAAGTTTTTATAGGTGATAGCCAAGCAGAGGACTTGGATGTCCTAGATGCCAATACTATTCGTTTAACTGTGCCTAGGCAAAAAACTCCTGGCAAAAGAACTCTTACTTTACAAACTCGCGGTGGAATGGAGCAAAAACTTTTTACCATTACTGCCAAGGCTTTGTCTCAATTAGTAGCAGGGGAGATAACTACAATTGCTGGGGGTGTTCCGTTTATTGGGGATGGTGGATTAGCAAAAGCTTCTACTCTATTTTCTCCTGCAAGCGTTGCCATAGATGGAATGGGTAACATTTTTATTGCAGATGAAAACAATAACCGTGTGCGAAAAATTAATACCAAATCAGGGATGATTAGTACTGTTGCTGGGAATGGTGCAGCAGATTTTAACGGCGATAAAGGCCCAGCTATTGTAGCTAGTTTAAATAAACCTGGTGGGCTAGCTGTAGACTTTGAAGGCAATGTCTATGTTGCTGATCGCGGAAACTCTCGTGTACGCAAAATAGATGCTATTACAGGGGATATTAATACTATTATTGGTAGCGGCAGAAGGAAAATAGAGTCTAGAGAACCACAAGAAGGCATTGACGCACTTAGGGCAGCTATTGATCCAATAGCGTTAGCTGTTTCTCCAGATGGTAAGTTTATCTTTATTGCTGACAATCTAAACAATCGTATAAGAGTTTTTAACAGTGTTACTAAACAGGTCTTTACTTATGTAGGTACAGGAGAACCTCTTTTTAATGGCGATGGAATGTTAGCCAGAATGGCTAATATTAGTAGCCCTATAGATGTTGTAATTAGTAGATTGGGTTTAGTAATAGCTGATCGTGGTAACTTACGTGTACGGTTGGTTCCATTTACTGAGTCTGGTGGTGGGCAAATTTCTACTATAGCAGGGTGTGGTAATGTCCCAGGAGATAAGTGTCGTGGAGCGGATAATATTCCTGCTATGCAATCAATACTTGAGCCTATTTCTATAGATGTGTCTGCCAATGGAGACTTGGTTATTGCTGATGGGCGAACTCGTTCAGTTCGTCGTGTTACTATGGCAACAGGCATAATTAATATTATTGCTGGTGGCCCACAAACTACTAAAGACGATGATTCAGGTATAGCAACTGAACTCAAATCATTTCCTAGAGCAATTGCTGCTGCTGGAGATAGTGCTTTAATAATTGCCGAGGCTGATAACTTAAAGTCTGCTATAGGAATAAACCGAATTCGAGTTCTATTTTCTAAGACTG
>JAHFUF010000235.1 GCA_023265235.1 Blastocatellia bacterium | reverse complement strand
AAGTTATAGATGATTCAACAGGGACTACTTTATGTGCTGCTTCAACTTTAGAAAAAGAATATGAAAAATCTGGAAGCAATACTGAAGCGGCAAAGCATATAGGAAAATTAATAGCCGAGCGTGCCTTGGGTAAAGGCTTAGAGATGGTAGTTTTCGATCGTGGTGGATACTTATATCATGGCCGTGTAAAATCTTTAGCAGAATCTGCTCGTGAAGCAGGGTTAAAGTTCTAAAATATTTAGGAGAATTTTGATGGAGCGCATCATTACGACAGACTTAGAGTTAAAAGATTTTGTGGTTTCAATTAATCGTGTTACTAAAGTGGTAAAGGGTGGTAAAAATCTAAGCTTTAGTGCTTTAGTGGTTGTTGGAAATGAACACGGGATAGTAGGTTTTGGTTCTGGTAAAGCTAAAGAAGTTCCTAGTGCGATACGTAAAGGGTTAGAATCAGCAAAAAAGAACCTTATTAAAGTTCCATTAAAAGGTAATACTTTGACCCATTCTATAATAGGTGAATTTGGTGCTGGTAGGGTTTTGCTTAAGCCTGCTCCTGAAGGTACGGGGGTTATTGCTGGTAGTGCTGTGCGTGCGGTTATGCAGTCTATAGGTGTTAGAGATGTTGTAACAAAGGTATTGGGTTCTAATAATCCACATAATATTGTGCGAGCAGTGTTTGATGGTTTAAGTCGATTAAAGAGTACAGAAGACGTTGCTCGTTTGCGTGGCAAACGAGTAGAAGAACTCTAATATTTTGGTTAGGAGAAAAAATGTCTCAAGGGATTAAAGCTAAAATCAAAATCCAGTTATATCGTAGTGTGATATGTACCCCAAAAACACATAAGAATATTGTTAGTGTTTTGGGTTTGCGTAAGCTAAATCAAGTAGTGGTTCGCCCTGATAACCCTTCAATTCGCGGAGTTGTTGCAAAATTACCGCATTTACTTAGAATAGTAGAAGAATAAATTTGGAGTTTCTTATGGCATTAGGATTACATAATATTGGTGTTCCAAAAGGCGCAAATAAGGCTAAAAAGAGAGTTGGGCGCGGGCCTGGCTCAGGCCATGGAAAAACATCTGCTCGTGGTAATAAAGGTCAAAAATCACGTTCTGGATACTCAAGTATGCGCGGTTTTGAAGGTGGACAAATGCCATTACATAGGCGTTTACCAAAACGAGGGTTTACCAATATATTTAAAAAAGAGTGGAATGAAGTTAACTTAGCTGTTATTGACAAAGTTTTCCAAAATGGTGAAACTGTAACTCCTGATTTGTTATTGGAAAAAGGTGTTGTCAAAAAGTTAGCAAAAGATGGCGTAGCAATTCTTGGAAAAGGTAATCTTACTAAAACTCTTAGTATGCAAGCACATCGTTTTAGTAAGGGCGCAAAAGATAAAATAGTCGCTGCTGGTGGAACCATTACGGTTGTTTCTTTTACTAACCCAACAGCTTAACGTACCTAAGTTTGGAGTTCGTCCTAGAGTATGTTAGATCAATTTTTTTCTAGTATTAAAAATGTTTTTTCTATACCAGATTTAAGAAAACGTATCTTTTTTACTTTACTTATGCTGGTTGTTTACCGCATTGGTAGTCATATACGTACACCTGGGATAGATCCTTACCAATTGGAAAAACTTTGGGGTACAATAGCCGGTTCTTTAGTAGGTGTTGTTGATCTGTTTACTGGAGGCAATTTTCGGTTAGTTTCTATATTTGCCTTGGGTATAACCCCGTACATCACTTCTTCTATTATTTTTCAATTGCTAACGGTCGTTTTTCCTACACTTAAGAAAATTCAGGAAGAAGGGGAAACAGGTCGCCAGAAAATAAATCAGTACACTCGTTATGGTACGATCTTGCTTTCCTTAGTACAATCCTTTTTTATTTCTATGTGGCTAAGGAGCCAACCAGGTTTGGTTGTTGGTCTTAATCCGATACTTTTTGTCATACTTACTATGTTGACTCTCACTACTGGAACAGCTTTTATAATGTGGCTTGGTGAGCAAATAACAGAACGTGGTATAGGTAATGGTATCAGTTTAATGATATTTGCAGGTATTGTCTTAGGTTTACCAAGAGCTATTTATCAGGTATGGGAACGTGTAAAAGACCTTGATCCTACTGCTACTCTGGGTGTTATTGTTATGTTAGTTGCAATGTTGGCTATAACAATGGCTATCGTTTTTGTAGAAAGAGGGCATAGAAGAATTTCTATAAATTATGCCAAACGTATGGTAGGTCGCAAGCTTATGGGCGGTCAGACAACATATATGCCATTACGTGTTAATATGGCCGGGGTAATTCCAGTGATTTTTGCCTCCTCAATCTTGACATTCCCTCAAACTATTGCTCAATTCTCTGGTTCCGAAGTTATAAAAAGCTTTCTTGGTAATTTTGGTGGTGGTCACCCTTTGTATATTTTGCTTTTTACTGCAGCTAATATATTTTTTACTTTTTTCTATGTCTCGATAATTTTTAATACTGATGAAATAGCTGAGAACTTACGTAAGCACGGTGGTTATGTTCCAGGCATCCGCCCAGGGAAACGTACTGCTGATTATTTAAATACCATTCTTACAAGGCTAACTGTTGCAGGTGCCCTTTATCTAACTATAATTGCTATTATTCCTCAAATATTATTATCTGGGGTACAAGTTGATAAAATTCCAGGTATTGGTAGTTGGCTTTATGGGGTGTTTACTTCTAACCCTATAACGGATTGGTTTGTAAAAGGGTTTGGTTTTCAATTTTATTTTGGTGGTACTTCTCTTCTTATTGTTATTGGTGTGGCAATGGACACATTAAATCAAATAGAGTCTCAGTTGATTATGCGCCATTATGATGGTTTTTTAAGGAAAGGCCGTATTAGGGGCCGTAGGGGATAGCTTTCATTTTCTAGGAGATCAAAGTGTCAGTAGGTAAAATTATTGTAATTCTAGGCGCGCCAGGCTCTGGTAAAGGTACACAAGCAAAACGACTCCAAGAAAAATTTTCTGTTCCACAAATCTCTACAGGCGATATTTTACGTGCTATTGCTAAAGAAGGGTTTTCTTTACTAGCTGAGCAAATACGTGAGACTCAAGCAGCAGGTAAATTAGTTAGTGATGAAATATTAATCCAAGTAGTTAGTGAACGTACCCAAAAAGAAGATTGCAAAAAAGGTTTTATCTTGGATGGTTACCCAAGAACTCTTGGTCAAGCCCAACAGTTAGAAGGGCTTGCTCTTAGTCAAGAAAGAGAAATAAAAGTTGTTAATGTTGATATTTTGGATAGCCTGCTTTTGAAAAGGTTAACAGGTAGGCGTAGTTGCCCTTCTTGCGGTGAAATATACAATATCTATTTTAAGCCACCTAAATCCAATAATATTTGCGATCATTGCTCTGAATTTTTAATTCATAGAAGTGATGATAATTTAGAGTCAATAAACAAAAGGTTACAAGAGTATCGAAAAAACACTGAACCTTTAATAGATTACTACAAGAAACATCAGTGTTTATCAAGTATTGACGGCACACAATCTCCTGATGAAGTATTTGAGTTGCTTTGTCAAATATTTCAATAAATATACGCCATATAATTTTTTATATGCTAAGACAACTTTTCAGAGCTTTTCATTTATTTAGTTTTAATATGGGTTATATGTTGTATTGTTATGTAGGTAAGCTTTTGAAATGATAATAACTAAATCAAGAGCTGAAATTGAAAAGATGTACCGTGCTGGCCAACTGGTAGCACAGGTTCTTGCTCATTTGTGTGACATGGTTAAGCCAGGAGTTACAACGCGAGAATTAGACGAGTATGCAGAGAAATCTATAAGAGAAGCAGGGGCTATTCCGACTTTCAAGGGTTATAGACGTTACCCTTACTCAATCTGTACTTCTGTAAATGAACAAGTGGTTCATGGTTTTCCATCAGAACGTCTTCTTAAAGAAGGCGATATCATAAGTATTGATTGTGGGGCAACTTTAGGTGGATATGTAGGAGACTCAGCTGTTACCGTTCCAGTAGGTCTTATTTCTAAAGAAGCGCAAGAGCTAATAAACGTTACTAGAAATTCTTTGTATTGTGCTATAGAAAAAATGCGCTTGGGTAATAGGTTATATGATGTCTCTTATGCCGTGCAAGCCCATGTTGAGCCGTTAGGCTATACTGTGGTTAGAGATTTTTGTGGACATGGAATAGGGACAGCAATGCACGAAGAGCCACAAGTTCCTAATTATGGTAATCCAGGAAAAGGGCCACGTCTTCGTGAAGGATGGGTATTGGCTATTGAGCCAATGGTAAACATCGGTACTCATGAGGTTCGTATTGAAAAAGATGGTTGGACTGTAACTACTCTAGACAAGAAGCTTTCTGCTCATTTTGAACACACTATAGCAATTCTTGCCGAAGGTCCCTGGATACTTACTGGGTTAAATAATTGAAAAATTGGTTAGCTCCGGTGGTCTAACTTTGCACAAAAACAATATATGTTATAATCGTGGTTTTAGTTAACCACAAAACTTTATTATATCTATACAAAATTATGCCAAAAGAAGATGCTATTGAGGTAGTTGCGTCTGTACTAGAAACGCTACCAAATGCTATGTTCCGCGTTGAATTAGAAAACAAACACCAAGTACTTGCCCATATTTCTGGGAAAATGCGCAAAAATTTTATTAAGATTTTGCCAGGTGACAAAGTTATTGTTGAACTTTCTCCTTATGATTTAACGCGAGGAAGAATAATTTATCGTTATAAATAATGTTGTCTAGGAGATTTATGAAAGTACGAGCTTCTGTAAAGAAAATTTGCGATAAATGCAAAGTTATTCATCGGCGAGGCGTAGTTCGGGTAATTTGTGAAAACCCCAAGCATAAACAACGCCAAGGATAATAAATATATTTTTGAGATTTTTAGAAAATCTGATTCTTAACACTTTTGTTTTGGAGGAAGTATGGCGCGTGTAGCTGGTGTAGATTTACCAGACAATAAACGAGCAGAAATAGGGTTAACTTACATTTATGGTATCGGTCGTTCGCGAGCAATACGCATCATCCGAGAAGCAGCGACGGAGCTTAACCGTGATCCAAGGGAATTGGCTGGAAAAAAAATACGAGAACTAACAGAAGAAGAGTTATCGCGTATTCGTCTTGCTATAGAAAAAACTGGAGATGTAGAAGGCGATCTACGCAAAGCTATCCAAATGGATATTAAGAGATTAATAGAAATTGGATGCTATAGAGGCTTACGTCATAGGCGAGGGCTTCCAGTTCGTGGACAGCGTACTCACACTAATGCTAGGACACGTAAAGGCCCACGAAGAGCTACTGTTGCTAAGAAAAAGGCTCCAGGTAAGAAATAGTAGATAGTTTTATGTAAATATAGTATTGGTGGAAATTCATGGCAAAAAAAGCATCTGTATCAAGTAGAAAAAAAACTTTTAAGAAAAAAGAAAAAAAGGTTATTCCTCAAGGGGTAGTTCATGTACAAGCTTCTTTTAATAACACTCTTGTTAGTATAACTGACTTAGAAGGTAATTTAGTAAGTGCTTCTTCTGCAGGAGCTTTAGGGTTTAATGGTTCTCGAAAAGGGACTCCATTTGCTGCACAACA
The DNA here is from genome assembly GCA_023265235.1 of Blastocatellia bacterium. GTDB lineage: Bacteria > Acidobacteriota > Blastocatellia > Chloracidobacteriales > JADJPF01 > JADJPF01. Next base: position 1,903 of record JAHFUF010000235.1, on the reverse strand, counting down.
AGCAGCTACTAAAGCAGCAACTTTGGCAAAAGAAGCAGGTATGCAAATCTGTGAGGTAAGAGTAAAAGGCCCAGGCTCGGGCCGGGAATCGGCTATTCGCGCGGTGCAAAGCGCAGGTATTGATGTAAGGGTAATAAAAGATGTGACTCCAATACCTCATAATGGGTGCCGTCCACCTAAGCGACGCAGAGTTTAGTAAAAGGTTAATTTAATTTTAATTTTGTTTTATTTAGGAGGATATCTTGGCAAGGTATCGTAATGCAGTTTGTCGGCTTTGTCGGCGCGAAGGTGTTAAGTTGTTTTTAAAGGGTAATCGTTGTTACAAAGAAGAAAAGTGTGCTATTACAAAACGAGGACAACAACCCCCTGGAGAACATGGCAATAACGCGCGGCGAGGTAAACTTGTAGGTTATGCTGAGCAGTTAAGGGAAAAGCAAAAAGTTAAACGTGTTTATGGTATGTTGGAAGGGCAATTTCGTAGTTATTTTGAAAAAGCTGTTCGTCAAAAAGGTGTTACTGGTGAGAATTTATTGTTCCTTCTTGAGCGTCGATTAGACAATGTTGTGTATAAACTAGGCTATGCTACTTCTCATGCACAGGCTCGTCAATTAGTTACCCATGGTCATATAGTTGTAAATGGAAGAAAAGTTAATATCCCTTCTTTCCAAGTTAAAGCAGGTGATCAAATTGCGATCAAAGAAGCTAGTAAAAGCAACGTATTTATTCAAGAAGCTTTTCAAACAGCAGGCGGTCGCGGAAGACCAGATTGGTTAGAAGTGATTGATACTAATAATATGGTTGGCCGTGTAGTTTCTTTGCCAAGGCGTGAGCATATCGATTCTGCTATCAAAGAACAATTAATCGTCGAACTTTACTCTAAGTAATTAAGATTTATAGTTATTTTAGAGAGCAAAGTTTGTTTATAAAACGAAACTAGTGTTTAAGCATGTTATCTTTGTTTTTAGATAACGAATCCCTAAGACAGCAATGGAGCAACAAATTTTAACTTGGACAAGTTTTCAAAAACCAAAACGATTGGTTTGTGATTTTGAGACCTTAACAGATACTTATGGTCGCTTTTATGCACAACCCTTTGAGCGTGGTTTTGGAACGACTATAGGCAGTACTTTGCGTAGGGCATTACTTTCCTCTATAGAAGGGCCTGCTATTACAGCTATCAAAATTGAAGGGGTATTAGACGAGTTTTCGGCTATTCCTGGGATCCGCGAGGATATCACAGATATAATACTTAATCTCAAGCAAATATCATTTAAACTTCATACTGATGAACCTAAGACTCTTCAATTTACTTTCGTTGGCCCTGGGGAATTTACTGCAAACAGTATTCCTCTTGATGAGGATGTGGATATTCTAGACCCTAATATTTTTATAGCTTCTATAGAAAAAGCTATGTCTCTTTCTATAGAGATCCAGCTTAAGCAAGGGTATGGGTATGTATCAGCCAAAAATAATCTTGATGAGTATTTAACAACTGGATATATACCAGTTGATTCTATTCATTCTCCTGTGAGAAAAGTTAATTATCAGGTAGAACCGGCTAGATTAGGGCAGGACACAGACTATGATAGGCTTACCTTAGAGGTTTGGACTAATGGAAGTATTAGACCAGAGACTGCTATAAGTCTTGCAGCTAAATTGATAAAAGACCACATGTCTGTTTTCATTAATTTTGAAGAAGGGCCTGAAGTACAAGAACCAGAACCAGAAGAAAAACCATCGCCTTTTAATGAAAACTTAGATCGTTCTGTAGAAGAATTAGAATTATCTGTACGTTCTTACAATTGCCTTAAGAATGCGGATATTCGTACTATTAGAGAGTTAGTCCAAAAGACAGAAGCTGAAATGTTAAAGACAAAGAATTTTGGTCGTAAATCCCTAAATG
>JAHFUF010000234.1 GCA_023265235.1 Blastocatellia bacterium | reverse complement strand
CAAAAGCTTAGCGCGACTGATCAACTTAGTATTCGCTATTTGGTCAATGACAGAGACACTCTTACTCCTGTGTTATCGGCTTCTGGTAACTCACAATCATCTGCTCAAGTTCCAGGCTTTGGTACTACAGTACAAGCAAGAGTACAAAACTTGTCCATTTCTGAGACACATATTTTTTCTACTAGTGCAATTAATGAGTTTCGTTTTGGCTATAACCGATTTGTAGACATACAACTAGGAATAGATAGTAGTGATCCATCTACTATAGGGCTTCCTAATAATAATATTTCTGTCTTGGGCAAAGGGCTTCCTCAAATTGCTATTTCTGGGGTTTCTGGTATAGGTAATTCTAATCTATTTCCTTTTACTGATAACCTACAAACCTATCAAATTTTAGATAACTTCTCATTTTCACGAGGTAGACATAACTTTAAGACTGGCTTTGATATACGAAAACTTCATGTTGATGGCTCAGAGGATTTAAGCTTTGCAGGTACAATTACTTTTGATGGTGCTCAAACAGGTATTAGTGCCTTAGCAGATTTTGTTCAGGGTACACCACAGAGTGCTTTTATTGGTAAAGGGTTTACATCACCTAAAATTCGTTTGTCTAATTATTATTTCTACTTTCAAGATGACTTTAAGTATAGCAACCGCTTAACAATTAATGCTGGTATTCGTTATGAGTTAAACACTGTGCCAACTGCTTCTAATAAGCTGTTTAACTTTACCCCTAGTCGTGGGATTTTTGGCCAATCACTTTATAAAGGAGACCATAACAATTTTGCTCCTCGTATTGGTTTTGCTTTCACGCCCTTTAGGAACAATAACAGAACAGTTTTAAGGGGTGGTTTTGGGGTTTTCTATGACCTACCTTTTCAAAATGTTACTTTTAACTTAACTTTTAATCCTCCTACTACAACAATGCTCTTTAACTTTGGCCCATTCGAGCCGGGTAGACTAGGACGTGTTTTTAGTGATACTAGCCTAGACCCTTCTGGCCCAGCCTTTGTTACAATTGACCCTAATTTCCGCAACCCCTATAGCCTTCAATATAATTTAACTTTGCAGCAAGAATTACCAGGTAAAATTGCTTTAGAGCTTGGCTATGTTGGAACACGAGGGCTTAAGTTAATTGGTGCTCGTGACATCAATCAAGCAGCATTTTTTGCTGGTGCTAGTGGAGATGACATTTTTGCTCGTCGTCCTACTCAACTTGCTGGGCAAGATTTTGGTGTAGGTGGTGCTGATATAGTCCAAGAACAAGAAACTATTGGCTCATCAATTTATAATTCTTTACAACTAAAGGTTTCTAAACGCTTTAATTCTGGGCTAAGCTTTTTAACTGCTTATACCTACTCTACTTCTATTGATAATCTCTCAGACATTTTTGGGTTTAAGGGTAGTGCTGCAATCCCACAAGATTCTAATAATTTAAGTGCTGAGCGAGGTTTTTCTCCTTTTGATATTCGTCAACGTTTTACACTTAGTTACACCTATGAACTTCCTTTTGGTAAAGGAAAAAAACTTTTTAGTAATGTAGGAAATTTAACAGACAAACTACTTTCAAACTGGCAAATGAACGGTATTGTCACCCTGCAAAGTGGTCAACCATTCACCTTATTTTTAGGCATAGACCAAGCATTAACAGGAAATATTTTTGGTGAACAACGCCCTAATAATATTCCTGGTGTGTTTGTCCAAAGAGATGATGGAAGGGTTGTGCTTTCACAAAATTTTGTTAATAGTGATGGTTCACCCAATATTAGTGCTTTACAAGCATCAGGAGTGTTTCCTGCTGCTGGGCAGTTTGGTTCGCTAGGGCGTAATACTTTTAAGGGGCCAAAGTATAAAAACTTTGACTTTTCACTTACAAAACGCACAGTTTTTACAGATACTACAGCACTAGAATTTCGTGCTGAGTTTTTTAATCTTTTTAACCGCCCATCTTTTGCTTTGCCAGACAATAATTTAAGCTCTCCTACTTTTGGACAATTTTCCCGTACTCCTGATGTTGCTAGTGGTTCACCAAAAATTGCTAGTGGTTCACCAAGAGTAATCCAATTTGGCTTAAAGTTGATTTTTTAGGACTAACTAAAGACCTAGTACTAGTAATGATTAATGCTGGGTCTCCTTTTAAGGAGTTTGACAGATGAGTCAAGCTAATAAGACGTTATGGGAAGTAGAAATCAATAACCAAATTTATCAAGCTGATGAAGACACCCTAAAATATTGGCTTATCGAAGGAAGAGTTAAACCTACAGATAAAGTGCGTAGGGAAGGCCAAGATTGGGTAGAAATCACCAAAATAGTAAAACTTCAGCCTTCTAATGTTAAGAGTGAAAAATCTTCAACAGGGTTAGTAGCGCTAGAAAAAGCTCAAATTCTTACTGTAATTGCTAATAATGTTAAAGAAGATGTTGAAGAAGATATTAAAGAAGATGTTAAAGAAAAAGCTGAAAAAGGTATTGAAGAAGAGGCTACAAGTAGGAAAGCAACCATTCTTGAGCCAATTTTTTATCGTGAAGACAACTGGAAGAAATATCTAAAAATAGCGTGTCAATATCACCCTGAACTACCTCCAGAGGTTCTTTGTCCTGAGTGTGGTGCAGCATTTTGTACGCATTGTGCTAAAGCAAGCAATGTAGGAGGGAGTTATAACAAAGCTTCAGAATGCCCGCTATGTGGTGCATTATGTAGGTCTTATTTAGAAATAAAGGAAAAACTTTTAGCCCTAGGAGAACAAAAAGCCGAATTTGGATGGGCTGATCTGAAAATAGCATTGCTGTTTCCAAAAGGTTTAAGCCTAACACCAATAGTTATTTTTACAGCTTTAATGGGACTATGTGGGGCTGGTTTTACTGGTGTAGCAGCACTTTCTATTCTTTCTAGCACTGTTATTTATGCTGTTAAAGATGCTTCAGCAGGCGAGCATGAAGCTAGAGAAATGGACTATACCTCTTTTTTAAGCACATTTACTGGGCCTTTACTTGCTGGCCTAGGGGCTGTTTTAATCATTACAGCACCATATTTAGCACTAGTGGTTGGTAATCTAAAGGTTTTTGCTCTTCTAAAACCAATAGCATTTATTTGGGCTATGTTTTATTGCCCTGTAGCAATACTAGTAGCAGGATTAACAGAGAGTTTTGCTTCTGTTGTCAAACTTTCAATAGGATTTCAAGCACTTAAGCAGATGGGCAGACTTTCTAAAAGATTGTTAGCTTACTTCTTGCTGCTAGAAATACCATTAATTGTTTTGTTTTTTATACTTCCAGAAGTTCCTATGATAGAAAAAGAAGGACTTAAAGTTCCTGATGTTCTATCAATATTATTAATAATAGCTTTTATAGGTTTAACTTGTGGAGCGGGTTTTTTTTATTTAACTGTGGCTATGGGAGCACTGGTTGGTCGAGCAGTGTTTAAGTCTGCTAATAACCTAGGACTGATTACTAAAGCAACAACCAAACTTTAAAGAAAGGTTTTCTAATTACCTAAAATTTGCCTAAAGAACATATCAAAGGAACATCAAAGCAATAATAAAAAATAATATCCATATGTAGGGGCGAACCTATGTGTTCGCCCTTCTTAAACATCAGACAAATAGGGCGAACACATAGGTTCGCCCCTACACTTGAATAATTTGGATGATATTTTATATTTTCATCCATTTACAAAAATATTCCCTTATTTCTGATAATGTCTAATGTATTACCAATTGCTAAAAATTAAATTTCAGCTTAACTGAGTAAGTTCTTGGTGGAATAACATGTGTCCCACCAAATGGAGAAAGAAAATTGTATAAGCCTTTTTTGTCGCCTATATTAAGTAGGTCAAATTGGAAATTGATTGCATGATGGGTTTCTCTTAAGAAATCTACTCCAGCAGAGTAATTAAAAACAGCGCGAGATCTAATACGAAATGGAGCTAATGGATCATCTGTACCCCGAACAAATTGTGCGCCAAAAGCTAAATCAGGATCATTTAATACTGTAGGATCAAAGTCACTTACTAGCCCACTGTCATAACGCCCACTAATACCAGTCCACCAACCATATTTGTTATTGTAATAGCGAATATCGCTTTGAACTGAAACTTTTTGATCATGGTCTATTCTAAAAATATCTGTGGGAATTTCTCCTAGTAATCCGCCAGTAGGAGGAGGGGCAAATATCGCACTATTAGTACCAAAACTAGCATATGCTGTTACGCCTTTATGGTCTGGGATATCTACACGTAGGTCAAAACCTTTTAGCTTAGCTGTACCAAAAGAAAGTGGAAATAGTAGTCCTGTATTAAGAAACTGATCATTGTCTTGTGGCCTACGTACATCTTTAGTATAGTATGCTCCATCAACACGAAGTAGTTTTCCTATTTTTTGTTGAAAACCTATTTCATAGCTGTTTTGAATCTCTGGCCTAATTAGTAAACCACTACTGCCTGTTGCATTAATTAAGGCTGGAGAACTAGTAATCAATAACCCTTCATTTTCTGGTGGAATAAAGAGCCGGTCATAAGAAGCGCGTAGCACTGTACCAGTTTTAGCGACATAGTAGGAAAGCCCTATTCTTGGTTGAACCCCTGTTTGCTTTACAAAAATTCTATAGTTAGTAGCTCGTAAACCAGCATTAATTGTTAAATTTTTCCATTTATAGCTATCTTGTAAGTAGAAAGAAAATTCCTTACCTGTTTTCTTACCCTGAAAGAAAAATGCATCACCAAATGAGCCAGTAGCAGGGTTGATGCGAGTAGCGTCAAAAGCTGCTAGAGCAGGGTTATAATCTGGGTTAGGATTATTAGCATTTGTTGGATCATCGGTTGGATCTGGATCACCATTTGGAGTAAGGAATGGAGCATTATAAGTAGGATCAGTAATCTTAAAAGAAATATATTCTCGAAGTGGAAAACCAAAAGCTTCAACGCCAGTCTTAAAGCGATTTACCCCTGTGTCATAACTAAAATTTGCACTAAACCCATACTTACTTAGTCTACGCCCAAAAGTAGTTTGTAGTGGTGCATCATTTGGGCTAGCAAAGAGTTGCTGTTGGCTTGCTCGAAAATATGGAGTTATTTCTAAAAATGCATGTGAATTAAAGATATGTCCGTATCTTAGGCTAAGAGAACCATCGCGGTTGAGAATTGATTGGTCTTGACTTGCTAGTTGTTGTGAAAGTAAATTAGGAACTTCATGATCGCTACGCCCAGATTGAACATTAAGACTTAGCCTATCATTAGCATTAAGTTGAAAATCAAAGCGACCAAAGGCTCGCTCAGTGTTGCCACGATTATGAAGATTTTCAAAATTAATTGGGTCTAGAAACCGATTAGAGCTTGATCCAGCAATACTAGCAAAATAACCGAAGCGTTTATTTGTAGTAGAACCTCCAAATTGGATACCTGCTTCATTAGTAGCAAAACGAGAATAACCATAAGAAAGCGTACCAAAAAAGCTTCGAGAGTTTTCTAAACCAGATTTTGTGGTAACGTTAATAAACGCCACTCGATCGCCATATTCTGCAGGTATACCGCCAGTGGTGATTTCAACAGCAGAAATTGCAGCAGGATCAAGATTGTTAGAGAAGGTGATATGGAGTTGATCTGTGATAGGTACTCCATCTACCACATATCCTAACTGACCATGAGAGCCACGAAAGTGCGATCGCCCGTTTTCATCAGCAATAAAACCAGGTGTAGAAAGCACAATTGCTTCTAAACCTCTTGAAGACACGGCAGCAGGAAAGCGTTGTATTAAAGATTTATCAACATCAATATGCGAGCTACTGTTATCTGTCTCTAGTAATTCACTTGGGGTAGTGGTAACTGTCACAACATCACTAGCTGAGCCAATAGTTAAAGCTGAGTCTTCTAGGTTTATTGTAGCATCGCTATGGACATCTACTGGCTTACTAAGTGATTGAAAATTACTGGCTTCAATTGTAAGAGTGTAAGGATTATGTGGAACATTATAGAAAACAAACACACCATTAGAATCTGTAGTGGTTTCAGCAATACGCCCAGAAATAGGATTAACTAATTTAACTTTTGCACCAGCAATTACTGCTCCGCTTGGATCAACTACTTTACCCTGTAGAGTAGCAGAAGCACTTGCATAAGTAGCAGAGGTAACAGTAAGTGAAAAAACAATCAAAAGAATAAATAACGAGAATCGACCTGATAGCTTAATAAGCAGCTTGCTTAACATAAGTTTTTCTCTCCATAAACCAATTAGAATAAATCAAAACCAACTTTAAATTAATTAGGCTTTTTTAATAAAACAAGAAATTAAGACTAAATAAATAATATGAGTTTTGTTAAGTTTTTACATTATTTATAAAAATTTTCTAGATGTAACGCTTTTTTCAACAGCTGGACAGGAAATTACAACTTATGGTCAGTTTTCCTAAATGAGTTGTGAAAGCAGATTTATAAAAAATGCAAACAGAAATAAAAATAACAATTCTCTATTAGCCATTTTGTGAGTGCTTTTATAATTTTAGTAATCGATCTCGTAGAGGGCGTGATTGAATGCGGCTTACTTTGACTTGCTGGTTATTAGTAAGAGTAACCATATAAGTTCCATCAGAAACTTGGTTAATTTTAGAAATCATATTGATATTAACTAAAGCACCACGTCCTAAACGAACAAATTTGTTTGGATCAAGCCTTAACTCTAGGTTTTTTAGACGATAGTTAATAGTATGAGACTCATTAGTAGTAGTAGTAATGTAGAGCAACTCTCCATCAGCAATAATTGAAGCAATTTGGCCTACTGGCACTATCACAATTTCATCACGGTTTTTTATTGGTATACGTTCTAGAGGAGACTGCAATGAAATGTCATAATCTTTCAAACTTTGCTCTAAATTTTCCTGTTCTTGCTTTTGAATAGTTGTACTGGCTAAAAATTCATAAGCTCTTTGAATAGTTTCTTTTAGTCTTGAACGTAGGACAGGTTTTAGCAAGTAATCAATAGCATTTAACTCAAAAGCACGAACTGCATATTCATCATAGGCGGTAACAAAGGCAATAAGCGGCTTTTGATTTTTCTTCAAGGCTTTTACCACTCCAAAACCATCTAAACCGGGCATTTGTAAATCAAGTAGAGCTAAATCAGGCTCATGCTGTTCAATCAATTCTACTGCTTCTAATCCATTGCTAGCTTCAGCTAATACTGTTACATCTTCAAAATCTTTTAACAGTGAAGATAAAAACATTCTAGCTGGTCTTTCATCATCAGCGATAATTACACTTAAATTACTAGGCATATTCTATTTTCCTAAGATTAAAGCTTTGTTTAGGAAAATTTTATACTTTTAAGGATAAGTATCAACAAATAGCTAATTAATGGTTTTGATATTTCAATGAATGGTTCAAATATGGTGTTAACTTGTTTTTGACCCAATAATGTCTAATACATCTCAGCACTCATCTCAAACACAATTACGTTATGAGATAAATGTGAATCTTATTTCTGATACTATAAAAAAGAACCTGAACTC